>JAFAQG010000288.1 GCA_019246575.1 Acidobacteriaceae bacterium | reverse complement strand
TATCGAGTGCGATGAGAATACTACGGAGGCAACGTTGAAGCTCTTTTGGGCTGTTGTTGTATGTAACTAGGCCGATCCCGACATTGAGGGACCGCAACGGAGTTAACAATCCTAAGCAAGATGCCCGGCGTGAGCTTCTTGATGTGGCGGACGGGTCACGCTCTTCCTTTGAGCCATACAGTACATAATGAACGAACGGGTCAAGCTTGCTAGCGCAGACATCAGGATATGTGTTCCTGTAAAAATCGGGATCGAATAAAGGCGTGGGCCTTCGGCTTTCGGGGAAACCATGATGAATGTAGTGCGCCAGCGGTTCCATTCCGCTGGCGACTACGTCAGGATACTCTGCACGGTACCAGGCGGGATCAAATAGCGGATTAGGCCTCCGGCCTTCGGCTGAACCATAGCGAATGTAATGTGCCAGCGGTTCCATTCCGCTGGCAACTACGTCAGGATACTCTGCACGGTACCAGGCGGGATCAAATAGCGGATTAGGCCTCCGGCCTTCGGCTGAACCATAGCGAATGTAATGCGCCAGCGGTTCCATTCCGCTGGCGACTACGTCAGGATACTCTGCACGGTACCAGGCGGGATCAAATAGCGGATTAGGCCTCCGGCCTTCGGCTGAACCGTGCGAAATATAGTGACGACACAGATTTATTCCTGTCTTTGCGACATCTGGGCTGTTCATCTTATACCATTCGCTATCGAATAGGTCAGATGAGTTGATGATGGTTTCGGCTCTGCGCTGACGCATCCACCTTCGATAGACTTCTGATCCTCGGAGCGTCGCTATCAAATGCAAGGCATGCCCGCATCGTCTTGCTACGGTAAAAAGGGCACGCACCTGTGCGGCAGCCGACCGCATCGGGGCAGTTGCTTTCCAAGATCTACTGACTTGAACAGCATACAAGGCCGATTGTGCCTCACTCTCGCGAGCTGCCAAGTGGGTTATGTATTGTTCGCGTTCTTCTGCTTTCTTGTATATTTCCTCAATAATTAGTCGCTGTTCTTTAACTTCGTTCTCCGTTTCAGTAAGAAGTTGTGATAGCCTATCAACCTTTGATTGCGCCTCACTTCGACGCCTTTGCTCCTTTTCAATGCGGCAAGATAGTGCTGATAACTGTCTTTGCTGTTCGTCTCGTTCACGCTCGAGTTTATCAACCTGCTCACGGAGAGTATGCACCGCTGTTATTAACGCTTTGCTGACGCGAATAGATAGTCGCAACGATACGCTATTGCTCTCTGAACGCAGATTTGGGAGGATAATCTGCGGGTCGCTTCCATAACTCAATACCCGGCAGACGTCATCCTCGGGTAACAGGGAAGCCGAACCAGCAAACGTCAGGTTTCGCAAGGATGGCGCATTATCAGCAGACCATATAACGCTGTTGGATTCGTCAATAACGGTAACACCGAAGACTTCAACTACGCAGGGACAATCCGCGGGATCCATTCTGATCGGCCCAGCGCTTAGGCCATGTGGCAA
The DNA here is from genome assembly GCA_019246575.1 of Acidobacteriaceae bacterium. The sequence continues at coordinate 15,003 of JAFAQG010000288.1, read as the reverse complement.
GTCGAATGAAACGTGCTCTAGCGTGTCGAGACGAATACGGCGGGTGACGCTTCTGGTTTCGGAGTACCCATTGGATCCACATGTGAACACTTGCACATTTGCCTCTTCAGCCGAGGGGCGATCAGCAGATGCGGCTTCCGCACCCGATCTAAGCATGTGATCGAGATGTGACGCATACATAACATAGTGACGCCGGATTTGTTCCTTCGTAGCCGGGCAACTGGCAAATAGGAGGTCGAGAAACGGTGCACGGTGCGTATTAATTGTCGAGGTCTGTAGTACGCCTAAGCCCCATGCATGATGAAAAGTAAAAGTATTCCCAAATTCTGTTTGGAGTTCCTCCCATAACCGCCATACGCCAAAATCCTCACGCCTGACTGCTATATCGTGCATCAAAATAATGCCGCCAAGCTTCACCTTCGGAAGCCATTGCCGAAAATCATGGGCGACGGCTTCATAGGTATGGAAACCATCGATGTGTAGCAGGTCAATACTCTGATCATTGAAATGTGAAAGAGCATTATCAAAGTCGGTTCGGAGCAGATATGAATGGTCTTTATAACGAGAGTCGTTATAACTTCGCACATCATTGAAGACGTCCTCACCATAAAATCCGGCATGCGGATCGCCTGACCAGTTGTCTACGGCGTAACAAAGGCAGCCTAAACCGTTTTCGCGCACGCTTTGACAGAAGGCGAAGTATGATTCGCCCCAATGTGTGCCCAGTTCCACAATCAAGGACGGCCGGATCGTCGCAATGAGATCGTTCGCAAAAGGTAGATGGCCGGACCAGGCACTGAGTTCCGGGCGATAACGGTGTGGCACAAAGGTGGGAATTGGCAAACCAAGGAGAGAAGCGAGGTCTTTGGAATCAGAATGCACGTACACGTAACGAGCCCTAGCTGGCCATATACCGGGATATTATACTGGAATGTATCCTACCCGATTATGGAAAGCAAGTTCGCGCTACTTAACCCTCGGCCTGCATTGACACTGTGTTCACGGATGGTCGGGCATATCGGCCAATGACATGAACAAACGCCGCTGCCTCATTTTTGTTGTCGCTTATCACGCTGAGACAACTATCGAAAATGTAATACGGCGCATCCCCTCGCGTTTAGCCGAAGAGTACGAAGTAGAGGTACTGATTATCGACGATTCGTCGCAAGACAGAACGTTCGAAAAGAGCCATAAACTCGCCACAGCATCGGATATCCCCTTCAACATCCGTGTCCTTTGTAATCCTGTAAACCAGGGGTACGGGGGTAATCAAAAGCTTGGATATCATTACGCGATTGAAAACGGTTATGATTTTGTCGCTCTTTTGCATGGTGACGGCCAGTACGCGCCCGAGTGTCTGCCGGATCTATTGGCGCCTGTGGCGAGGGGTGAGGCAGCGGCCGTTTTTGGATCGCGAATGATGGTGCCGAGCGCGGCCTTGCACGGCGGCATGCCAGTATACAAATACGCCGGTAATAGGATTTTGACGTGGATTCAGAATTTGGTTTTGCGCTCCCACCTCAGTGAGTTTCACTCGGGCTACCGTGTCTATTCTGTTGCGGGCTTAAGGGCCATTCCATTCGAATATAACTCCAATGGCTTTCCGTTTGATACTGAAATTATTATTCAGTTGATGATCGCAAGGCTCCCGATACTGGAGCTTCCCATCCCGACGTACTATGGCGATGAGATTTGCCGCGTAAACGGGATACAATACGCGGTTGCCGTGATGCTCACGACACTACACGCTAAAGCACAAGAGCTGAGCTTATTTTATGATCGCAAGTACGACTGTGCTCCCACTTCACTGTCCCAATATTCCTCAAAGTTTTCTTTTGACAGCCCCCACTCCTTCGCGCTCAATATCATTCCGCATAATTCCAGAGTTATCGATTTAGGCTGCGCCAGCGGGTATATGGGTATTGAACTCCGCAGACGTCGCGGGTGTTACGTAACAGGCGTAGACGCTGTCCTCCTTCAAGAGGGGCAGCTAGATCAGTTTTACATTCGTAATCTCAACGACGGACTTGATGGTATCCCAGTTGAAGAACACGACTTTGTTCTCTTGCTTGATGTTATCGAGCATCTCGAAGCGCCTGAAGCCTTCCTGGGCCGCCTGCGAGACAGGCTGGCTTTAAATCCACGCTCAGAGCTAATTATTAGCACTGGTAATGTTGCGTTCATTGTCACACGTTTAATGCTCTTCTTTGGTAACTTTAATTACGGTAAACGAGGCATATTGGATCTGACTCACACCCGGCTGTTCACAATGTCATCTTTGGCGCGCGCACTTGAGCAGTCAGGATTCGTCATCAAAGAAATAAAAACAGTGCCTGCGCCTTTTCCTCTCGCTCTGGGCAACAACGTAATTAGCAAGTTGCTTCTAAACGCCAATGCAGTGTTAAAGAGTATTTTGCCTGGAATGTTTGGGTATCAAGTGATCCTCCGTGCTCATGTGCGACCGACAGTAAGATCGTTACTGCAGGATGCATACAGGGAGTCAGACGCACGCCGTGAGTTCCTTGCAATGACGGCAGCATCGGCCACGTGAGTCGTTGCGGGCCAGAGCGTAATGGGGCTGCGTACGCTAATTGCCCCTCCCATAAGAAAGACGGTGTGTGTCAGGCCCGTTGTGTCGAGACTGCTCGTCTTTAGCTACTAAGTAGGTAATGCCAAGTCACAAAGAAGGCGCGCGCAACGCATTAGCGGCCAAGCAAACGTTTGATTGGTATGCCGCGGCGTTGTTGGTGTTACTTGTGCTCGTGCTTGGAAACATTAGACTGCTTCGCGGCCGGGCAGCACCACAATGGGACGCCGTCGACTTTTTCGGGCCACAATTCTCGCTTGTGGCAGACCACATCAAAGCCGGCCGCTTGCTACTTTGGGATCCGTGGGTTGCGGCCGGTACTCCTGACTTCGCGGAGCCTGAACTCGGGGCAACCTCACCTTTACTGTTATTTGTGGGGTTTCTGTCTCCGAATCCTCAAGTGGGATTCGTAGCGTATTGGATGCTGACCTGGACGTTGGTCTGTCTGGGTGTCCTGGTTCTTGTTCGGCATCTGCGTGTTCCGGTTTGGGGAGGTATTATCGCCGCGGTGGGTTTCAGTAGCTCCGGGTTCTACACTGGTCACGCTGAACACACCTCTTCTATTTATTCGGTCTCAATACTGCCATGGATCGTATGGAGAGTTGATGCCGCGTTGCTCCGACGTAGCTATTGGCCCGCACTTCAAGCGGGTGTGTTTTATGGAGTTTCGGCGCTAGGCGGCTACCCTGAATTTACGATTCTTACATGCCTTTTTCTAGGCCTGTGGACGATCGGTCGCATTTTCTCGCGGCGTGATGCGATGATCGACGATCAACGTTGGCGTAATGCGGTCGTTCATGGCTGTACTGTCCTCGGAATAACCGTTCTCGTCGGCTTCCTCGTGTGTAGCCCGACATATTCCGGATTCCTAGCCGATACACACGGATACAGTGATCGCGTTGGAACTCGGTCGAGAATTGAAGCGGTATCATCAAACATCCTACCTGCGGGGGCGCTGACTAGCTTTTCAAGTCCATACCTAGCGCTGCTGAACATGGCACCCAAGCCGATCTGGCCGAGATCAGACGTGTCGATGACCAATGTTTATGTGGGATCGGAAATTGCTATGTTTTCGGTATTCGCAATTATACGGAGATCTCGTTGGAGATTGTGGCTCTTTTCGATTGCAGTGTTTTTTGCTTTTTGTTCGCTTGGTGATCAACTCCCGATACGCGGATGGTTGTATGACATGGTTTTTCCAACTCGATACTTCCGCAATGCCGCCCTTTTCAGGGCTTATGTGATACTTTTGCTTGCATTACTCGCCAGTCTTGGAGCGAAGGACCTCGCGGTCTACACGCCGACCAGAAGCCGCCTAGTGTTTGCTGGATTTTCAGCTGTGTTGGCGTGCGCTGCGATTGTGTCGTTTGCGGTGGTCATAGATATGGCGGGAAAACGACTGCCAGAATATCCACTCGCCATATCACATCTCCTAATTGTGTGGCTTGGTGGTGTACTTATAGCAACGCTTTTGGATCGTGATCTCCTCTCCATAAGGTCCGCAGCGTCGCTGTTTGTCGTCCTTGCATTGGTAGATGCCGTTTTGACTTTGCACATTTCACGGGCAACGATGTACACAGAGGCAACGCTAACCTGGTGGCACGCAATGGATTCCGGCCATAGCAGGAACTTAAATCTCGCGGGCACTGGCTTTGCGCGAGAATATCATGCCCCAGCGGTTGTCGGCACCTATCCGAATAATAGAAATCTGCCTCTTAAAGTAGCGACCTTTCGAAGCTACGTTACCTTATTCAACCGCTTTCATGAGCAATTTGTTACTGACCCCGTGCTCAGCCGAATGGCACTTGGGAGGAATAGAATTTACTTCTCAGGCGACCCGGCATGGCTCACGCCGAACGATGTAAACTTCGCGAAGTTCGCGAAGCGTGTACACGAAATCGGCCAACCTGTACTCGTTCTGCATTCTTTCGAGCAAATGAAATTGGAGAGTGTTAAACAGCACTCGAATGAGCCAAATGGCGGCTCTGAATCAGATATTGGAATGTCTGCGGTTTGTACTCCGGCGAGTGTATCGAACGTATCATACTGGCCAAACTCGTTGGCGTTCCGGTACTTGGCCCGTCGGGCCGGTTGGCTGCTCGTCACCGATCGGTGGGCGCCTGGGTGGCAGCTGGTGGTAAATGGCCGATCTCAACGGATGCTGGGCGCAGATTTTATTTTTCGTGCCGTCCGAGTGGAGCGCGGGATTAACGACATTTACTTCATTTATAATCCGCCCTGGTTTTTCACACTTGCGTGGTTGAGCTGGGCAATCATTGCGGCAATTGCACTTGTCGACATTTGCAGACTAGTGGCGTCGAGGCGAGGCGAATCGCGGGATACAATCAGTTCCAGTTCCAAATGACGTGATGGCCTGTAGTATGGTACGACAGCGGCGGAAACTCCTGCTTCTCTTACTTCTTGTTTATTTCCCGGTTGCCTCGACTTTTCATCAATTGTTTGTAGAATGGAAGGCGTTCACATCTGCTTCATCTCCCGACGAACTATCCAGGTTCGCAGTGGAAGTCGCGCCGTTTCTCAAGTACACTAGCGGGCAGAAGCAAACGGGTTTTTTCACTGACTTGCCGGACAGCGACCCCGCTGGAAGTGTGGACATGATTATGCTCCAATACCAGGTCCTGCCAACGATACTCGTGCGTTCCGCACATACTGAGTACGCGCTCGGCAGATTACATAACGCGTCAACGACCGCGACGCTTCTCGAGAGAGAACACTTACGCATCGTTCAGTGTTATTCCGAGGTGTTGTACTTCTCAAGCAAGTCCGCTAAATAGATGCGGGACATTGTTACCAGCGGTTTGGGCCTATGTCTCTCGTGGGCAATTGGCCTGCTAATGTTACGACCTTTAATTGATCTATCGTCGAGCGCAACCAAGCTACTGTGGCTTTCCCTCGCTTGGGGCCTTGGCACCGGTTTGTCGACCATACTTTGGTTTGTTATCTGTGAAGTTATTGGCTTTCCTCGTCTGTGTGCGGCGCTCGCCGAAGTATTGCTGCTTGGTTTGCTTTGGAAATGTCGTGACCGGGGCGTTTTTCGCAGAGCGATCATGCCGATCGGTATGGCAAGCCAGCACCAAGTGTTGCCTTTGGGTCGGGCATTGCTATTTGTCAGCGGTGTATCCCTTTCGTGCGTTGTTATGTATTTTGTCATTCGGAATTGTCACGTCCCAGATGGTGAATGGGACGCGTGGGCAATTTGGAATTTGCACGCTCGCGTGCTGTTTCGAAATGGCGCGGTTTGGCGGCGGGAACTGACGTTGTTGCCTTATTCCCACGCAGACTATCCACTTCTACAACCGCTTAGCATCGCTCGTCTATGGTTCTTCACAAGCACGGACACTTCGTCTGCCTCGATTCTAATCGCGTTTATGTTTTTACTGATGGCCATCATAGCGACTACGTCTGGTATTGCTGTTATAAAAGGTTGGTATCACGCGAGCATCGTCTTGCTTCTTCTACTTGGAACGCGTCCATACATCCGCCTTGGTGCTAGTCAGTACGCTGACGTGCCTGTCAGCTTTTTTGTTGTTGCATCTTTGATTGCTTTCACAGCTCACAAAAGCTTGGGCGATTCCAGACTACTGATGTTGAGCGGTACGTTTGCGGGTTTAGCGGCGTGGACGAAGAATGAGGGTGCTCTGTTTGTAATCGCGCTATTAGTTGCCGACGCACTATTCTCAATGAAAGCAGCGCCGGCCAAGTGGTTGCTTTGCCATGCCAGGTTTTTTGTTGCTGGGCTTTCGATTCCGATGCTATCGGTCATTACTTTTAAATTAGTAATACATGTGCACTCGGACGTTGTCACGTGGGCCCTTCGCTCGCAGAGCTGGCAGAACGGCTTACGATTGAGCCGAATCTGGATCATTTTAAGGAGCTATGGTCATGCTCTCTGGGCAATAGATACGTGGCAAGTACCGCCGCTTTTGTGGTTGGCCATATTCGTCGGTATGGCCGACGGAGAACGATCAAAGGTGTTGCGCCGGTGTACTGCAATCGGAATGACGGCGTTGGGTTTAATATTGCTTGGTTATATTGCAGTGTACCTGACGAGTGCACAGGATTTGGCTTGGTATTTGAACACATCGTTACAGAGGCTGCTTCTTCAACTCTGGCCGGCGTTTGTGTTTCTTTTGTTGTTACTTGTACGCGAACCTGGGCTCCCTCGGGATCACCGGAGCGACGGCATTTCACCAAAGAAGTTATCTGCCCACCCGTCCCCGCCGCCTTTGTTTCGACGGCCTTCCGTAATTTCTGAAATAAACCTCGCTGGATTGCCGAGCGCCAGGCAGTAGGGCGGAATATCGGAAATGACGACGCTATTGGCGCCGATAATCGCGCCCTCGCCGATAGTCACGCCTTTCATTATGTGCGGGCCCTTGCCGATCCAGGCATCGCGGCAGATACGAACCGGCCAGATGTCGCGTGGATTCACCGGGGCGTTTTGCAGGCCTCCGACCTACAAGGACGCAACAGAATTGCCGGTGAAGATGATCTAATGACGCCACACAATCAGCGGGTGTTAACTGACATTTCCGATCTGCTGAGCTTGGCGGCTCAGTGGCGCAATCAACACTTGTCGATCGGATTTACCTGCGGCGCGTTCGATCTCCTGCACGCTGGTCACGCGGATTATCTGGAGAAGGCAAAAACTGTTTGCGATCGTCTGGTAGTCGCCGTTAACTCGGATGAGTCCATCCGTCGCTATAAGAATCCACATCGCCCCATAATCGGCCAGGAGCATCGGATGAAGCTAGTTGCTGCACTGCGATCCGTCGATGCCGTGATGCTGATGGATGACACGCGACCGACAGCATTGATCGAGGCTCTCCGGCCAGACGTATACATCAAAGGGGGTGATTATCAGAAACAACAACTGCAGTCTGCGCCGGTCGTGGAATCGTATGGCGGCCGCTGCGAGATCATTCCTGTCGAGCACGAAATCAGTAGCTCGAGTATCATCGGCCGCATTGAGGAATTGTCCCGCTATCCTTCGCCAGAACCGCCGGTCGCTTCAACAGGTCCCGTCGTATTCCTGGACCGGGACGGGACATTGATCGAAAATGTACCGTTTCTGCGCGATCCTGGACGAGTGCGATTATTGGACGGTGTCGGCGAGGGCCTTCGTGCGTTACAAAATGGTGGATTTCGTTTGGTCATCGTCACAAATCAGCAGGGTATCGGGCTCGGGTACTTTAGCTACGAGGACTTTGTAGCAGTGAATTCTGCAATACTTCGTCAACTAGCCACTTACGGCGTAAAAATATCTAAGTTCTACTACTGTCCACATTCGCTTGCCGATGAATGCGGCTGCAGGAAGCCGGGATCGATGTTGATTAAACGAGCGCTAAAAGATCTTTCCGCCGAACCGGATCAGTGCTTCGTTATCGGAGATGCGAAATCGGATATGGAGGCGGCCGAAGATGCAGGCTGCACGGGTATTCTGGTGAACGATAAGGAAATGGGATCCTGGATGCGTACGGTCCCGTCTTTCCTTCAAGCCGCGGAGCTCATTCTGACACTGAGAAGGGAGCCGGGTTCGTAGATTTTCAGAATGTAAGCGGCGTGAAAAGGTCAATGCCTGTGTCTCATTCACCGTTCATTTCAGCAAGTGCGCTTCAGGCGCTTCCCCGGAACGGCTTTACGAGCGTCAAGGTGCTCGTAATGGGAGATCTGATGCTCGATCAATACGTCGATGGGGAAGTTCAGCGCATCTCTCCGGAGGCACCGGTTCCGGTCTTATCGGTTCAGAAGCGGCGAGCAGTTCCAGGTGGTGCGGCGAACGTTGCCATGAATATCGGCGGTTTGAACGCCGAAGTGATTACAGGCGGCGTTGTCGGCAGAGATGCGGCGGGCGAACGCATTCTTGAGCTTTTATCGGAGTCGGGCGCGGGCCTGGAGTGTGTCATTACGATTCCTTCAAGACCGACCACCTGCAAAACGCGCGTTATCTGCGGGAATCACCAGATTGTTCGTCTGGACGAAGAAGTGTCGGACCGATTGGGCGACAAACACGAACGCGAGTTGATCGACAGAGTGGCCTCTTGCCTTAGACGAGGTGATATTGACGCGGTCATCCTCTCTGATTACGGAAAGGGTGTACTCTCTCAATCGTGTCCCCAAGTCATCATTGAAAACTGCAGACGGTACGGCATACCGGTGCTTGTCGATCCGAAACGGCAAGACTACACCGCGTACAAAGGCGCGGCCTGCATCACCCCGAATCAGAAAGAATTTTTTTCCGCGGTCACTGCGGTGGGTATGCATCGGGACGACTTTAACTTCGCTGGGTTCGCTTTCCGCGAGCAACTCGACTGTACAGCTCTGGTTGTGACGCAGGGCGCCGGCGGCATGACATTGTTCACGGCGGGGCAAGCGCACCACGTGCCTGCGCTAGCGGAAGAAGTCTTTGACGTTTCCGGTGCGGGAGACACGGTCATCGCGACGCTGGGTGCTGCGGTGGGGCAAGGATTGTCGTTTCAACACGCGGTAGAGATTGCGAACGCAGCGGCAAGTATAGTGGTCCGCAGAGCGGGTACAACTCCTGTTTCATGGCGGGACTTATCTGAGCTCTTGGGCATGGATGCGGCCCTTTCGCTTGGAGAAGAGCGGATTGCAGCTGCGACGTATTGAATCGCTCGTCACCGAGCACGGATTCCTTATCCCTTACTGCGCGTATCAAGCGCACCGCGCCACGATGATGTTCGAACATTGCCGTCAGTATCGAGAGCATGCTCTGGCCCAGCATCCAGCTGTTTAACGTTCCTCATATTTGACACGGCTTTTCCGAAAGAACCAGCATAACGGAATATATCCCGCTGGGTAATTGATCGAGTGCATTGAATCTCTTACAGTTAGCTCATCGGTTCTAATCATTATGGACATTGGAGTAGCGAATAGCTATGCACATATCCATGGTGTCGATGAGCTGACTTTAAAATGGCATTTCGCTTCCTTCCGATATCAGTACAGCGCTTTATAGGCTCCTTGACGTTCCTAACGTTACCACTGTTTGGACAAGTCAGCGCATCACATGGCGCTGTTCGACTGGGCCGGCACACACCGCATGAGGTCCTCGAAAACTCGGCCAAGCTGTTAAGGCACTACGATTCCGGCCAGATGCTGCGGCTGGCAATTGGCCTTCGGCACGCTGATACTGCCGCGGAGGAACAGTTTCTGGCCGATCTGCAGGATCGGAACTCGCCTCAGTTCCATCACTTTTTGACAGCGGAGGAGTGGAATGGCCGCTTTGCACCATCCGCTTCGGATGAAGAAGCGGTTGTGAAGTGGGCAAAAGCACAGAACCTCACGGTAACAGAACGGTATGCGAATCGCCTGATCGTCGACATAGAAGCGCCAGTGGCCACCGTCGAAAAGGCGCTGAACGTCTCAGTAAACATGTATCAACTCGGGTCGAATGCGTTCTTCTCGAACGATCGCGATCCGCAAGTTCCCCCGGAGCTGGCGGGGATCGTGGAATCCGTCGGGGGGCTGAACAACCTACACGTCATGCATTCGTCACTGGACCGATTCCGTGGATCGGATCCTAGCCCCGTGTATGTACCTGGCCCCGTGCATGCCTCGGGCAAATCTTGGAGCAACAACGCAAGCCACGCCGCAACTTCTCAGCAACTCACCGCAAATCTTACAAATGGTTGGTACGATCCGACTGATATTTGGTCATCCAACGCCTATAACTACGTAGCACTTCAAAATTTGGGGCACTGCTGCAATCCCCTGAACAACCCCGGAGGAGCACCACCCGAAGCATCCATTGCAATTGCGACCTCTGGTCGGTTTGACCCAAACGATCTAGCCACATTCGTCAGCCGTTACCCGTATCTGGCTTATCACTTGCAGGCCATTTACGTAGACGGTACGCCAGCCAATATCGATCCCGAAACGACGCTGGATGTGGAATGGGCGACTGCCACCTCGAACAGTCAAGGCTTGGGATCGAATACAGCGACAATCTACGTCTACGAAGGTGCAAATGCGTCATTAAATATCTTCAACGATGTTTACAATCAGATGTTAGTGGACGGCCGTGCACGTGTCCTAAGTACAAGTTGGGGTTGCGCGGAATATTACTGCGATAGTATAGCGGCCGCTTCTACCGCCCATGGCATCTTCAATGCGATGGCCGCACAGGGCTGGACGCTAGTTGCTGCCTCTGGCGACCAGGGAGCAACAACTGATTGCGCGCATGTCAGTGTGACATTTCCGGCATCGGACCCTAACTTTATCGCTGTCGGAGGTACCAGATTAACAACCAGCAGTGTGTCTTTCGGTGGCGAGATTGCATGGACTGGGGGTTCAGCGCCGGGTAGCTGTGCCCACAATGATGGTGGAAGTGGCGGTGGTACGAGTACGTTCTTCCCAGCCCCGAGTTACCAGACCGGCCTCGGTTACGTCGACCGAGCTATTCCAGATATCGCGCTGAATGCCATGTCCTTGCAGAACTTTTATTATGCGGGACAGTGGTACGGCGTGGGCGGAACGAGCATAGCTGCTCCTGAAATGGCCGGGTTCTTCGCGCAGGAGAATGCGTATCTCCTCTATCTAACGTCTAAGATCGGAAGAAGCAGTTGTTACGCCAGCGGTACCGGTGCGTGTGTTCCGATGGGGAATGCAAATTATTTCTTGTATTATTTTGGCCAGAATCCCGGATATGCACCACATTATCCGTTCTACGATATCGTATCTGGGTGTAACGGCAACGACATAACCACGTCATTGAATTTACCGTTCTTTTGCGCTGCGCCCAGCTACGACCAAGTCACCGGGTGGGGTTCAGCTAACATGCTGCAATTGGCGTGGGCGATCAACACCTACATCGCAGGAGACGGCGGCGCTCCGGTCGTCAGTTTTTCAGGCCCTGGCACGGGGAGGTGGTACAACTCGAACCAGACGGTTAGTTGGGCTATAACGGATACCTCAATTAATGGCCGGCCAATTGGTGTAGCCGGGTACAGCGGCGGTTGGGATGCTGCTCCTGCCGAGGCCGTGTATCAACCGACACCCGGAACAGGAAATTCGTTCTATTCAGGGCCACAGTATCCTAATGCGACAAGCGGCTCCCTCAGCCTGGCCGCTGCGGGCCAAGGCTGTCACACGGCCATCATTGAAGCCTGGGACAACGGCGGTATCTGGTCCGGGAATCAGAGTTATGGCCCCGTGTGTTACGACACAACACCGCCCCATACTGTAGGTACTTTGACAGGTCCGCAAAGCGGCAGCAGTTACTTGCCTCCTGTCAGAGTCACCCTAATTGCCAGTGACAGCCTCAGCGGGGTTGCCAATATTGTGTATCGATTAGATGGGGGGCCCGTAACGACCTACACGGGTCCATTTTCTGTCACCAGCGCTGGAACAACACATACAATCGTGTTCCATGCTACGGACAACGCCGGCAATGTAGAATCCGATGAATCCATCAGCTTTACGACGGGTTCGAGTGTCGCAACCACGCCTCCTGCGTTACAATTCGTGCCGGTCAGACCGTGCCGCATTGCCGATACGCGGAATCCAAGCGGCCCATTCGGAGGGCCTATTCTGAGCGGCGGAACATCCCGCGAGTTCATTATCCCCGCAAGTTCCTGCGGCATTCCGGCGAGCGCCGCCGCGTATTCGCTAAATGTGACAGTTGTTCCCAGCGGAACTCTTGGATATTTGACGATTTGGCCGGCGGGACAAGGGCAACCGCTCGTCTCGACACTCAATTCCGATGGCCGAGTCAAAGCTAATGCGGCGATTGTACCCGCTGGGGCAAACGGTGCAGTAAGTGTATATGCGAGTAATCCGACGCATGTCGTTCTCGATGTTAATGGCTACTTTGTACCCGCGGCGACGAACGCCTCCGCGCTCGCCTTTTTCCCTGTAACACCGTGCCGCCTTGTAGATACGAGATTTGGGATCGGTCCTTTAGGAGGACCATATCTGAATGGCGGCATCGGCCGGTCATTCCCGTTGCTTTCGAGTTCCTGCCAGATACCTTCAAGTGCTCAGGCGTACTCGCTGAATGTTACGGCTGTGCCCCACACGGGACTCGGGTATCTGAGCATCTGGCCAGCGGGACAGTCGCAGCCCCTGGTTTCTACTCTCAATGCCTCAACAGCTCGAGTAACGGCCAATGCGGCAATCGTACCAGCAGGTACCGGCGGTGACGTTTCGCTGTATGCGAGTAACGACACAGACGTAGTCATCGATTTGAATGGCTATTTTGCGCCATCTGCATCCGGTGGGCTAGCGCTATATACGGTGCCTCCGTGCCGCGCACTGGATACAAGGAATCCGCCGGGTTCATCTACTTTTAACGGAACACTTCCTGTCACAATCGCGAATAATGGCTGCAATGTGCCCGGCTCGGCGGAAGCGTATGTGTTGAATGCAACCGTTGTTCCCTCGGGCGGACTCGGATACCTGAGCCTTTGGCCGGATGGTCAGGTCCAGCCACTCGTCTCAACCCTGAACGCCTCAGATAGCGCAGTGACGTCGAACATGGCAATTGTGCCTAGCACAAACGGCTCAGTAGACGCTTTTGCAAGCAACTCTACACATTTGATCCTGGATGTTTCGAGCTACTTCGCGCCATGATTGAGATCTGTGCCGGCTTGAACACGCTATGTGTGGACCAGCAGAGGATTTCTACACACCTCCCGTTCCTTCCGTTTTCTTCGACGGCCGGCCGTAATTCTTGAAATACACCTCGGCCGGGTTGCCGAGTGCGAGGCAATAAGGCGGAATGTCGGAAATGACGACGCTGTTTGCGCCGATGATGGCGCCCTGGCCGATGGTCACGCCTTTCATGATGTGCGAGCCATTGCCGATCCAGGCATCGCGGCAGATGCGAACAGGCCGGATATCACGCGGATGCACAGGCATGTTTCGGGCGCGCAGATCGGCCTCGCGCGGGTGGCCGTCGGTATCGGAGATGCGGCAATCGGAGGAGACGCGCGCATTCTCCTCGATGACAATCTCGCGGTTGATGGTAATGCGGACGTTCCAGCCGAGTTCGGCGCCATCTTTAATCATGAGCATCGGTTTTTCGAGAAAGCCGCCCGAGAGGATGTCGAGCCGGCCGCCGAGCCAGACATTGTTTCCGATGTGAATCTCGACATGGCCGGTCACGAACGGCAGGCCATCGATGGACACATTTTCGCCCATAGAGGCGCACCGGCCTTGAAACAGTGGATGGCGATAAAAAATGGTGATCAACAAGCGCGAGATTTGAATGACGAGGTAATGGAATTCGTAAAACGAGCGCAGCAGCGGTTTCAAAACTCGGGGCAAAAGCGGCGCTTGTGGACGGTACAGCATTCTGGCAATGGAAGACGCGAACCGATAGAGCGGCGTGTTGCTGCGCTTGACTTTGACGATCAGCCTGTCAATGGCGCTCATACGGTGCTCCGGCCACGAGCTGACGCCGCGGAAAGACGCGCGCCTGTGCTATACAGAAAAAGCTGATGAGCATTCGTTAGCGGCTGCCAGACGCTATCTATATGACACGACCAGAGTTTTTATTAACGATGGACAACCTGCTCGAGCTGCCGGCAGGCACGCTGAAGGGCCCGGAAACCCTGGACGAGCTGGAGAACTGGAACTCTTTGGCCATGGTGGAATACATTGCGCTGGCCGACTCCGAAAACGGCGCGAACCTGTCGCCGCGGCAGATCAGGGAATGCAACACCGTTGACGATTTAGCGCGTCTGGCCAAGATCGAATAAGTGCTCAAAGTATCGAGTATAGAAGGGCACTGGAACGATCCTCGAGCGCTCGCATGAATCCGCTGGACCTGAGTGGCTCGACGGTGCTGGTAACCGGAGCTTCGTCGGGGATCGGGCGTGAAGTCTCGATCCTACTGAGTGTTCTGAACGCGCGCGTCGTGCTTGTGGGCCGCAACGAAGAACGGTTGCAGCAGACGCTTGCATCGCTTACCGGCGACGGCCATCGCGTTGAAACGTTCGATCTCGCGCGCAGCGAGGAGATTCCGAAATGGGTGCAATCGATTGCAGCGGAAACCGGGCCACTGCGCGGGATTGTGCACGCTGCCGGTAAGCAAGTAGCCACGCCGATTCGTTTTGCAGCGGAAAAGAAGATCGATGACCTGGTGCGGACGAATTTATATAGCGCCATCATGCTGGCGCGCGGCTTCAGCCAAAAGAACTGTTATGCGCCGGGCGGTTGCGTGGTGTTCTTATCGTCTATCACGGCGTTTGCGGGCAAGCCGGCAATCTCCGTCTATGCCGCAACGAAGGGCGCGCTCATTGCGCTCACAAAATCGCTGGCGCTTGAGCTGGCGCCACAGCGTATCCGGGTAAATTGTGTAGCGCCGGGGTTTGTCGAAACGGAAATGCTCGCCGAGTTGCGCGCGCTGCTCACGGACGAGCAGATGAAGG
>JAFAQG010000273.1 GCA_019246575.1 Acidobacteriaceae bacterium | reverse complement strand
AAAACGATGAAGACGCGGCTGAAGTCGATCGGGTAAGAGGGCTGCACGCGCCACCTCACCGTGTAGGTAGAAGCGCTCGGCGTGTAACGGACCTATTGCGGCCTCAGCCGCCGGCGCGCTGCCGGTACTGCCATTCGCGCCTTCGCTGCTCGTTCCTGATACCGGATTCGCTCAAGGCGCTACGCAGCGAGGCTGTTAATGCCCTGCCGCGGCGAGATCGGTGAACTGCGCCAGATATTGTGGATTCGTGACATTGGCCGCGGCATTCGCTTGAGCGCCTTCGAAGCGCTGCCGCGCATCCGACTGGTTGCCTGCACTCGTCATGTGGCTGGTTCCAGCCCGGTCTCGAGCAAACAAATCACCCGACACACGAAATACGCCCCCGGGCGAGGCCTCGCGCAGTTTCTCCGCCAAAGGAGAGGAAAGCGGAATGTGTGCTGCTCGCACGCTGGCTCGCTGATCGGCGGGATAGCCGTTCGTGAACGAGATAGAGGAACCAGATCCGCACGTGGGTTGAAACGTGAGTACCACGTCCGATCCTGTCACCGAAAAGAACAGGCGCCCGGTCCAGTCGACAAACTCGCCGTTCGGGCCGAAAACCCGAGCGATCAAATTTTCAAAGCTCCACGGATCCGGTGGATGCATCTCGGCGCGCCGGATGGGATTGGCCTCGGCCGCGACTTTGTTTCGGGCCTGAATGTAATCCTTCAATACGGCGCAGAATTGATCCTGCTGCTCTTTTCCGCGGGGACCACTGTACGCCATCGCCGGAGCGGGTGAAGGGCTCGCGCCGGGATGGAACCGTAACTCGCGAATGAGCCAGGTCGAATAGGTGAACGGTTTCCCATTCACCTCGAACTGAACAGCCGAGTCCGTACTCGACAAATAACGGCCTTCGATCTTCTGGCCGTCTTTGAGAATCAACGTATCGCCGCCGGCCATGCTGCAGGCGAGAGTGACCAGGAGGGCCAAGCACGTATACTTCATCCGCTTTCTTCCTCAAAAAGGTATTGAAACAAAACGGGAGTTGCGAGTCGGCACCAAATGCATACATTACGCGTATGCCGGCAAACGCCTGGAACCATCTCGTGGTCGCAGCAATTCCTACTCACGAGGGACTGCGCTGTGAGCTCCGCGACGGCCGGGTGCTTGCGTTGGGCGCGGAATGGCGGGGGCAAATCTCCGTTACAGACCGATTGTATGTAGCGGAGGATGTGACCGTGGCCGATTGCGCGACGCCGCTCCATGTGGAGCGCGGTGGCCGCCTCGATCTGGCTCAGATTCCGATCACGGCAGCGGCGCCGCCCAAACGAGACCGTCGCGGCCATGGTTTCGTCATGCTGGATGCGACCGCAGCCCAGCACGGTGTTTCCAAGGTGCTGGCCACCGCCGCACAAATCCGCGATTACTTTTTCGCCCCGGAGCGATCGGCACAGTGGACCCAACAGCCGAGCTGGTTCGAGGTTCTCCGGGTTCGCAAGAACAGCACGCCGGCGGAGATCCGGCTGGCGTACCGTGTGCGCATGTTGGAACTGAAGACGAACGCCACCGAATCCAAATGCTCCATACATGCCCAGCTCGCGCGCGGCCTGCAGATCCTGCTCGATCCGGAGCTGCGACGACAGTATCTGCTGTTGCTCGAAGACCCGGACACCATTGTCGCCTTCCCGCCCTGGACTGTTGGATCTCTGCGAGCGCTCGGTCAAAAGAAAGGCGATCTGTTCCTCGTGCGCGATTTTGTCAGCTTCTTCCCACGCACCGAAGAACGAAATGTGCGGCTTTCCTTACGCCGATTTCGATTCACAGGACCCGAGGCCATCTACCGCGATGCACGCAAACGCATTCTCATTCACTTCGATTCCTCTTTGCTGCTGATGCAGTGGACCGACGAGTGGAACACGTGGGCGCACCTGGCGCTCGGCTCCGTTACGGTGAAAGCGATTTTCTGGCAGCAGACACGATTCCGGCGCACGGAAAATGGATTTCAGCCGCGAATCTGGTCGCAGCCGTTTCAGAGCACACTGGCGTTACAGAATCCATCATCGGTCGCACCGCGATTCGAAACCGCGCGTGCCTTCTGGGATCATTTTCATCCGCACGCCGATGTCGTCGCGCTGTTGC
Organism: Acidobacteriaceae bacterium; assembly: GCA_019246575.1. The sequence continues at coordinate 687 of JAFAQG010000273.1, read as the reverse complement.
GCGCGCGCTTGGAGCAGGAAGCCATCGAGGCCCAACAAGCTGCCGAATGGTGTCACACCCACGGTGTTCGGCCCCCGGTAGAAGCCAGATGGATCAACTGGGAACCGGATTACGAAGAGGTCTTCTATCGGGAATTAGCCGCCCGTGCCCGGGCGGTCTATCTGTTCCGGAATGAATATCTGTTCGTCTTTGATCAGACGGTCATCTCCGAAATTCCGCAGCCTGGACACGCAAGCTATATCTTTCGGCGCAACACATCGCTCGATGCATTCTTGCGATCGTATGCGCAAACCACTCGCCACGCCATACGAACCGAACCGAAAAACGCCAGAACAAGTCTTGGGTATGCCGGCCGCATTCCGCATCTGAAAGACCTCTCGGTTTGGATTGAGAAAATCGCGCGGACAGTTGCAAGCCCGGTCACGCAGCGAGCGACCGCATGATGCTTCCTTCGGAGGGCGGATCATACCAGGCCAACGCCTCAATTCACCAGCAACGGCTGCTGGAGTCGGAAGGTGAGTCGCGTCTCCGACGGCACCCGCACTCGCTGACCGGATGTGAACACCTCTCCGAGCGTCCCCAGTGTGGCGCCGGAACCGCCTCCAATCGCGGCCCCCTTCCCGCCGCCGGCGATCGCGCCAATGACAGCGCCGGCTGTGGCTAAACCGCCAATCGCTTTTCCCGAGC
>JAFAQG010000639.1 GCA_019246575.1 Acidobacteriaceae bacterium | reverse complement strand
GTCGGCCGTCGCGCCTTGGGCCGCGTAACTGGTCATCACACATATCCGTAAGTAAGATGAGGCATACGCTCGAGATTTCCATGCCAGCGGCGGCCATTGCCGAGCCGTAGGACGACATTGCCGGCAGTATCGATGGCGTCGATGGTAGCGAGCGTCCGGTTCGCGATCTTGTCTTGCCGAAGCGCACGCGTGAACTGTACGCGATCTCCTGCGGCAAACTCGCCATACCTCGGCTCATACAGTGTGGCGCTCGAGCCGGTCCGCCGCGGATCGTAGCTGAAAGTTTGGCCGTCGGATTCGCGCATGGCGGTGACGACGTTCGTATCCAGGTCGACCTTAAGGACGTTCGCCCGATCGCCTTTTTGGAGTCCGATCTTACTCGCACGGGCATAGACGATCACATCCCCCACGCGATAAGTTCCTGCAAACCGAAGATCTTCTTTCGTAACGCCGGAACGCGCATCCAACACGCGAGCGCGATACACGTCGCTGCCGAGCTGGCCGGCTTCCGTTCGAGCGGCACGGATTGCATCCGAAATGAGTTCGCGCGAACGGTTATCCGGTGAGACGACCAGAGTTCGTTGCGGATCTCGCATGTACCAGGCCGCAATGGCACGATGCCGGATGCCTTCATCGGCAAATTCGTGGATGCGAGCCTCGTCCTCGAGCTTCTCGAGCGCCTCTTCCATTTGTCCTTGCGACAGATGCTGTACGACTTCGCGATAGCTTGCACCTCGTCATGCACAAGGGACGAAGATCCGGAGCTAGCCCAAGATCTCGCCTGTGCCGCTGCCATGCTTGCCGAATTTTCCAGACTTGCGGGAACTGATAGTCAGGCGCCGCGGGCTCAGGAAGTATTCAACACAGGGAGTAATTGAAATATTCCATGCCTCACGAAATCGATGTATCCACCGGTAAGCCTGCAATCGCCTATGTCGGCGAGACGCCTTGGCACGGACTCGGCGAGAAGCTCCCCGCCGGTGCGCCAATTGAGAGCTGGCTTCGCGCGGCGCGTCTTGACTGGGAGCTGAAGAGGTTGCCAGTCCAATACCTCGTCGATGGAAAAGTTCGAACGATGAATGGCCGCTTTGTGCTCATGAGGAATGACACAGATGAAGCGCTCTCCGTCGTGTCGGCTGATTACCAAATTGTCCAGCCTAAAGAAGTGCTCGAATTCTATCGGGAGTTAGTGACGGCGTACGGATTCACGCTTGAAACCGCGGGTGCGCTCGATCATGGTCGAAAAGTATGGGCGCTCGCGAAAACTCCGATTACGGACACCGTGGATAAGGCCGGGAATGATGCAATCGCCGCATATCTCCTGCTGGCAACCTCTTGCGACAAAACACTCGCAACGACGGCAGCATTTACGAGTATTCGTGTCGTCTGTCAGAACACCCTTTTCTTCGCGATCGAGGATAACCGCGAGAGCAGGCGAGCGCAGGTGAAAGTACCTCATAACCTTCGCTTTCATCCGGAACGCGTGATGCAGGAGTTGGAAATCATGGATAAGGCATGGTCAGGATTCCTGGCGAAGGTACGCAACATGGTGAACTATCAAATGGAACCGGACAGAGCTTTGTGCTTTTTCGATGATCTGTTCCTTGAGAGGAATGTCAATGCGTTCTCAAGAAAAGCCCAGCGCGAACGCGACACCGTCATGGCGCTCTTCCGGTCTGCACCGGGCCAAGACCTGCCCAGTGCGAAAGGAACCCTTTGGGGCGCCGTGAACGCGGTTACTTACTATGCCGATCATGTGCGCTCGGGAGCGGCCGGCGATAGGCTGGATGGCGCTTGGTTTGGTCCTGGCAGCACATTGAAACAAATAGCCTGGGCTAACGCAAGCGCGCTGGTTTCTTAGCTGGAAATGTCCAGCCCGCGAGAAGTCCGGCGCGCCGAAGGTGCATATCTGCGGGTCGCAATCACGGAGTAGCGATGTCCACGGCGGATCGATTTAATCAATGCACACGAGTTCGTTGAGAGTAGCGCCTGCTTGGCTGATCGATTCGCGTTCGGGACTCATTGCTTCCGTGTGTCCGATCTGGAACGAAGGCGCACACGTGGACATATCGGTCCAGTGCCCAAAGTGCGGCGCCGGATAGTGACGAATCGTCCATCCGAATCTCTTCGCCCATTCCAACTGCGCGTTGGGTAAAGCTTGGTGCCGCGATTATTTCTTCAAAGATTTTCGTCGCGACCTCTGAAGGATCGCCTGCCTGACTCGCGGGTGTGTGTGCTTCGAGTGCATCCAGTGCATAGCTGCGGACGAGTTTTGGGAATAAACGGTGCAGCGATGCTGGATTATCGAACAGATCAACACCGGTGCAACTGCCGGGAATCACGAATATTACGCCGGCCTGCAGAGGATCGCAATTGAAGGCATTGACATATTGGTCGACCGACGCTGCGTGCTTTTCGTAAACAGCCGACATTGCGCCAGTGGGCGACGAAGTCTTCATCCGCGCCGATTTTTGGGCGATGTCGTTCCAAATCGCTGACTGATCAGACTGACGCGTTCCGCTGGCGCGCATCGAGGCCGTCACATGGGCCGTGCGTTTGGCCCGCGCAAGAAGAAAGAGGCCATGGTCCGCCGTTTTGAATTCAGGCGTTGCCATGTTCCAACGGCCAGATTCTACACACGAAACGGGAATTACAATGGCTTGTTTCGCCGGGGCGAGCACAGTTACATTCAGAATGCGATTTTGCTTGGCGCCGATTAACTCCTCTCCGTCCAGGAGCAAGACCGGCTGATCTGAATCGTTCTCGAAGCGCAACTCGGGAACCGAACCGTCGGCCGTCAATTCCGTGACTCGCGCAAGCCCTTGCGCAATGGCAT
>JAFAQG010000637.1 GCA_019246575.1 Acidobacteriaceae bacterium | reverse complement strand
GAAGCCTTATTTCAGTTCTACAACGCGATCCGGCAGTGGCGGCCTCTTGCTCACCAGACTCAGGACCGTAGAGGCAAAGTTCAGGCTGTCGTATGGCGTCGCCAGCGTCCTGACCGGGACACCCGCACCGGCCATCATCCATACCGAATGCGTGGAGATTCGGAAGAACGAACCGTGATTACCGCCCGGATTAAAGTTTCGCGCGTTGAAGTTCCAATGATCGGCTGCGAATATTTGAAAATCGGGCTCGACCAGTTCGCGACGCCTGCGTTCGTAGCTCAGCAGCGCAGGCGAGATTCCCGGCCGCCCCGGAACATTGGGACCGACCGGCGAAAGCTGTTCGACAATTCCGATGACGCCGTTCGAGTACCGGCACTGGTGAATCGCGTTTAGCCACTCGCGTTCGGAATGCCGTTGGCACAGCCATCTCGCCCGGTCGGCCCCGCTCGGAACTTCAAGGTTGGGGTCTTCGAATAATTGCAGAGGAAGACCGGCGCGCCAGGCCTGCGCCGTCCAGCTGATTGTGCCCCCGGCATCCTGCTTGAGATCGCGGGCGGGCTCGACCGAGATGTCGCCGTCGATGTATTGAAGAATTACGAGTTGTTTATCGCTGTCCCCATACAGCCAATACGCGTTTTCGGCGTGCGCCTGCGCCGCCGCCGATCCGGGCAAACGCATCGCAATGAAATCGATTGGGCGAGGCGACAGCGCCGGCTGTGGATTGTTACGAACGCGCTGCGCTGTGAGCTGAGAGAAGTAATCGGTGTGCCTGAAGGAGCGCTCTTCATTTAACTTCGCATGCTCATCGACTACTAAGCCTTCCGGTCCGGGTCCGGTAACGTAATGCTGCAGCTGTCCGACAGTGTTGTTATCGCCTAGCGTCATTTCCGGTACGAGTTCGGAGACCTTTCTGATCAGGGGGCGATCAGGATTGAGATCCAAAGAAAGTAACGCTTGAAGGTGTGCGAAGTACTGCCGGTAATCCGTATATTCGCGCTCCCATGTTTGTAGCTGTTCCGTCAACCGCCTCGCCGCCTTGTCCTCGCCTTCGGACCGCTCTTTATCGGACCACTCCTTCGGTAGCCGCTCGACCGCTTTCCTACGCTCCGAGATTGCCTGCTGCAATGCATTCAGCTCGTCGCCTAAACTCAAGCAGATGTCCGTCCATGGCTCGCGATGCCGCTCGATCACGTCCATCAGATACTTCGTCGAGGCGTGCCGCACCGTCGGTGGCAAATCTCGGCGGGACAACTGCTGCAGCAAAATGTGAATCGTATTCAAGTCGCTGTTGCGAAGGTAAACAGATGCGCGCTCGTTTCCGTCGAGATCGAGCCACGCAGTCGGATATCGCGGTGCTTCGCCTTGCAGGTAAAAAGATACGGTGCTCGGAGTAATAACGCGCTCGATCAGGGGATCGAGCCCGAGCAGTTTGTAGTCTTGCAATTGATGCCGGTTTGTTACAACGTGGTGCGCCCCGCCTTCCGCGCTGTTGAAAAAATCGGGCAGGCCGTACGCTTGGCTGAACACGCCCCGAACGTTGTTCATCCCGTGGTCTGAGACGGCAATGAAAATTGTTTGATCTGGGAGCGGACTGCGTTGAATCGCCATCCAGAGTCGCCCCGCAAGACTGTCCAATTCCTTCATAACGTCCAGCAGAGCGCCCGGCTGGTTCGTCGCGTGTCCTTCGTGATCCGCACTTCCGGTGAAGAAGTCGAGATACAGCACAGAAGGATCCCGCAGCCGCGAAATGAGATCCTGCTCGGTTTCGCTCGCGAGCGACTCGTCGAGCGACGGTCCACCGCCGTTTTCAAGTATGGACAGGAACATCTTCGAAGAGAATCGCCCTTTCAGAACCTGCTCCAGCGTCTTCCACCGCACGCCGCGCTGGAACAGTTCAAAGCTCTGAAACACCTGCGGGTACTCGAAATCGTCGATCATCAGCGGAATGCCCGCGCGTTCGAGGACGCGCACGCCAGGCATATCGACTGTGCGCGACCGCGCGTAGCCGATATAAAACGGGAAGAAATTCATGTAATCATACACGTGGCCCGTGTAGCGGTCATACTCGACATTGCCGCGAATAACGGTGTGATGGCCGGTGTCGAGCATCGACCATGATGGCGTCGAGAGGCTGATACCGCGCGTGTAGAAGTTTTCGAAAACGGTTCCACGCTCGGCAAAGATATGCTTCAGCCACGGAAGCCGCGACTTGCCGGTTGCGGGATCTGTCTCCTGCATCGTTCGATACAGGAGGTCGGCGTTAAGCCCATCTATCTTAAGAAAGACCACCCTGCGCGGGGTTTGTTGAGCGTTAGCGAACGCGCCGAGCGATAGCGCGAAGAGAAGCTTTTGGAACGGGCTCACTGAGCAGATTGCAGCAGCGCGCCTGCAGAGGTGGAAACAGTTCTGGGCTTTGCCACAACGCCCGATTGTCGATTCGTTCGCAGCGCCGCTCGAGTGTTGTCAATGCGCTCCAGACCCAGCAAGCAATCGGCTCTGAGCGACGCGTCCTGGCTGATGGCGTTGAGACGGCTCAGCGCTGCGGCGGCACGCGATTGAATTTTTGTGGATCGCAGCTGCGGCAGCAGCATCGACAATTCCTGGACCGAGCTACTGATTCGATTCACGTCGTAGGCAATTTCGGGAGGCGTGCCCGCCTCATCGACTGACTCGAGAAAGTCCAGATCCGCTACGACCCGCCGGTTGCGATTGAGCATCGCGAGATTCTCATCGCTTCGCTTCGCCCGCGGCGTATAGGCGCCGAATGTGACATTGTGCAGCAACGCTTCCGCAAATCTGCGTTTGCCGGTCTGCCCAAACTCGGCCAACTCGGTGCGTCGCTGCGCGTCCAGACGCTTTTCGAGTGAGCCTTCCGCTTCGGCATCTTTCTGCAACACGTGGTATTGCGCCACGGCCACCTGAACCTCGGCCTGCGGTGTTGCCTCCAACGGATTTACAGCGAGTGAGTCGAGGCGCTGCTGCAGCTCGCTCCGTAGCGCCGGGTCCAGTTGAGTATCCAGCGTGATATCCGCACGGAATTGCGAATAGCAATCGAGTCGGGATTGCTGATCAAGAGCTCCCCCGTGGCGCGTGACAACGAAGTCATACAGATCAACTCCGGCGTAGTAATACCAGTTCGTGAAATGCGAAAGCCCGATGACGCCGGTTGTGATCTGATTTATCGAGCGCTGCGCAAGCTCGTGCCGGCGGATATGTAGTTTGTCCCGGAAGTCCACAAGAAGCAGGGGAAGCTTCGGATACTCCATGCTGTACAGACCCAAAGGAATGACCTTGACACCGCGGGTCGCGCCATTCCCTTTTGGCAACAGCACTCCGTTTTCGTCGAGGTAGCGAACGGCTGTTGTGCCGTGCCAGTGTTTCAGGCGCCTGTCCGTCCACGGGTTTTTCACGTTCAAGAGCTTCCACACGGGAGCGAGAGCCGTGCCAACCGGTTGTTGGCCTCCTTCGAGCGGGAACCACAACATTGCGTACTCGCCTTCCTTGCCGGCGATCTCGAGCGGCTCGAACACCAATCCTGTCTTTTCGGCGCATTGCCTCAACAGCTCCCAGTTGCGGCTCCGAATGCGCTCGTTCTCGAACTCCTGCTGCTCGCCGAATCGCACAGCGCGAGGGCCCGTCACAAGTCCTCCGAGAAGCCGTTTTCTCAACTCGAGCCGCGCTATTAAGGTATCCAGTTCGGCGGCACTGAGTTCGGCGGACGAAGACCCGGTGGGGGCCCTTTTCAGATAATCGATAGCCTGTTCCAATTGGAGGCGCTCGCCGTCGGCTGAATTAATCCCATAGGCCCTGGACGTTGCGCGAACCGCGGTAGTCATCGGATCGAGCATCGTCCATTGCAGAAGATCGCGCCTCATGCGGGCCAGCATCGGATGTTGCGGCGCAGAAAGGTCCATCAATGGTTTGATATTGCCGGAAGCAACGGTAGTCGACCCCCGTCCTACGCGCCAATAGAAGAACGGAACCCCGGCCAGCAGACGGCGGCCGATGTTTGCCCGCGTGTGGGTGAGAAGCCATACGTAGCTGAGCCGATCGTTAGTAGGATCGTTATCGCCAAGCGTGTCTCTAAGAACGCCCACCAGCGGAATGTCGGCTGCGGATGCGGATTTTCCGCACGAACTGCAAACAAGTGTTAGCAGTTGGGCAGAACCGGCCGCCGGCGCAGTCTGCCAGTAATAGGACGGGTGGTGATCCATTTCGGCAGCATAGCCGGAATTCCAGCACACCAATATCAATACTGAACAGAATGCAACGCGCATAAAAGATCGTTCAGCAGCCGTAACTCCATGTTACGGTAAGAAAGACGTGCATTTCGACACCGCGCTGAATTTGGCATGGCTGCTGCTGGGCATCGTAGCCCTGGCGGGCACAGCGCATCCAAAATCGCGGCGCCAGATCGGAATGCATGCGGGCTTTAAATGGCTGCATATGGTCGGAGTTGCGCTTATAATCG
>JAFAQG010000633.1 GCA_019246575.1 Acidobacteriaceae bacterium | reverse complement strand
GGCCGGACGGCTCTATTACAAACTGGTAGCGTTTCGCTCTCCGTCCGCAGGGCTCAGAACCACTTTCATTAACTTCGGCTCCCGCCCATGCAATCGCTCGAACCATTCCGGCCCTTGCTCGAGCGGAGCAATCGCCGTAATCAGCGGTTTCACTTTCACCGCCCCGCTTGCGATCAAATCGATGCATCGCGGATATTCGCCCGCCGATGCCGCCGACCCTTGCAGCGTCAGCTCCCGGCTCACCACCGCCTGCAACGGAATCTCGACCGACGGCGAGATGTTGCCGATCAGCGTCACATGCCCGCCCTTGCGCACATTCTCGATCGCGCTCTTAACTGTCGCCGTGCTCCCAACCGCTTCGAGAGCCACATCTACGCCCGCCCCGGAAGTCAGTCGTTGAATCTCCGAACCGGCGTCCGCCGTCTTAACGTTGATAGTCGCAGCGGCGCCGAGATCGTGCGCCAGTTCCAACCGGCTCTCGTCGATGTCCACCACAAAGACACGTAGGCATCTCTGCTCGCGCAACACCTGCAACACCAGCAGCCCAATCATCCCCGCCCCAAACACAACAGCTGTGGTGTCCTTCGCAATTGTTGAGAGCGAAACCGCATGCGCCGCCACTGCCAGCGGCTCAATCATCGCAGCCTCGGGAAATGGAACGCTGCCCGGCAGCGAGTAGAGAACTCGTGAAGGTATCACGACATACTCGGCAAAGGCGCCCGGGCGGCGGTACTCGGGCGTGGAAACCCCGAGCACCTGCCTGTTATTGCACAGATTTATTTCGCCTTTGCGGCAGTAGTCGCACTTACCGCAATAAATGGTCGAGTCGAATGTGACCCGTTCGCCTTCGTGAACGCCGGAAACGCCGGATCCAACTGCCGCTACGGTTCCAGCAGCTTCGTGGCCCATGATGATCGGCGGGATGCGACGTCCTGACGACCCGTCGTAACCATGGACATCGCTCCCGCAGATACCGCAAGCTTCAACTCGGACCAACACTTCGTCCGGCCCCGGACGCGGCATCGGAACGTCGACCACATCCAAGCGCCCGTACTCGGATAGCAGCAGAGCCTTCATGCAGGCATCGTATCGAACCACCCTGGAGGCGGACGCGGGCAACCGCGTCTGTGCTATCAATGTTCGACCAAAGGCCTCTAATTCGCGCCCGGCAGCATCTTCATCTTCAGACCCTCGAGCAGCCTGTCTACTCTGTCGGCCTTCTCGAGCTCCGCGAAGCGTTGATGGTGATTGGGCTGATTCGCGATGAGATGTCCGTGACCGAGCGCTTCGGCTTCGGATACCTTGTGCTCCACCCGATCAAACTTCAGGTCGTTTTCGAGTTCATTGATCGCCGCCGCCCCGGAGCGCATCGCCAGCCGCGCACGCCTGTGTTGCGCGATCAAAAGCTCCGATCTGGCTCTTGTCTCTGTCATCTTCTGCTCCAATCTGTGCAGCGCGTCTTTCAATAGATGAACCTGTTGTGCCTGATCTTCAATCTGCTGGGCGAAATTCGCCGCCGCATTTTCGTACGTGAGCGAACGTTCCAGCGCTATCCGCGCCAAATCTTCTTGGTTCTTCTGCAGCGCGAGTTCGGCTTTCCGTATCCACTCCCTCTGTGCATCCAGGTTTTCCTGCTGCCTCTTCTCGAGCAAGTGCTGATCGGCAATCGCGATCGCCACTTGTGTCTTCACCTGCATGAACTGGTTCTGCATGTCCAGGAGAAGCTGCTTCAGCAGCTTCTCCGGGTTCTCTGCCTTGTCAATAAGGTCATTCAAATTCGCTTTGATGAGTGTTGCGACTCGGTCTAATAACGGCATATGTTCACTCCTGCTCGCTTACTGTTTTGCATTACCTGCCGGTTCCACATTGCGCCGGTCGCCAATCCCACGTACCTTTCCGAGAAGCTCCGACATCTGCATGCCCGAGAGGGTCTCGAATAAAGCAGGGATTTGCGCGGCCATCTTCGTCATGTCACCCGTAATCTTGTTCATCCCGGCTGCGTTCCCGTCCCCTGTCGATACGATCGTGATCTTGTCGACGTTGGCCAGCGGCGACGCGAGCGCTTTCACTACTTCCGGCAATCCGGTGATCAATTTGTCCACCACCGCCGCCTGGTTCCATTCCTGGTACGCCTCAGCTTTAACGTTCATCGCCTTGGCTTCCGCTTCACCTTTCCTCAGGATGATGTCTGCATCTGCTTCGCCCTGTAGACGCGTTGCGGCGGCGGAGCCCTCGGCTTCGATCATCATCTTGCGACGCGAGGCTTCGGCCAGCGTCTCTATGCGCTGCCGCTCGATCTCCGCGTTCTTCAGAACGTTTGCGATCAGCTCCTTCTCGTGCCGCGAGATCTCCGCTTCCTGAACCTTGATCTCCTGTTCCTTCTCGACCTGCCGAACCTTCACAGCCTCCGCCACCACCTGCTGCTGCATCATGTTCGACTGGATGTCATACGCTTTATCGGCCTGCGCCTGCTGGCGCTTAATGGTCTCGACATACTGCGCCTTCTTGATTTCGAGGTCCCGCTGCGCTTCCGCTTGCTTGGCGAGCGACAACGCCTCGGCCATTACACGTTCCTGGTCGGCCTGCGCTCTCGCCACTGCCGAAGCACGCACCGCATCGGCGCGCCGGATCGCCGTATCTCGCTCCGCTTCCGCCGACGCCACGTCCGCATCGCGTTTGATGCGAGCGATATCCGGCCGCCCCATATTGGTGATGTATTCGTTCTTATCGCGAACCTCTTTGATGGTGAACGAAATCACCTCGAGCCCCATCTTGCTCATGTCGTCCGCGCAGGTCGCGCGCATGCGGTCGCCCACCATCTCCGGTTCCTTCACAATCTGCTCCACCGAGAGCTGGCCAATGATGCCGCGCAGATGCCCTTCCATTACCAGACGGATGAGCCCTTCGCGCTCCTCGTCGCTTTTCGTGAGGAACTGTTCGGCAGCGGTTTGAATCGATTCCGGATCGCTCTTGACTTTAATCTGCGCCACCGCTTCCACCGTCACCGCTACGCCCTGCTTCGTGTACAGGTCCTGCTGGGGCGCGACATCGAAGGACATCAACTGCAGTGAAAGCTGGCGGAAGCTCTCCACCATCGGCACAATCACGGTGCCTCGCCCCTTCACAATGCGGGTCCCACGCAGACCATAAACAATGAGCGCTTCGTGGGGCCCCGCCTTACGATAAAGAGTCGCCATGACCATCATCAAAGCTAAGAGGCTGAGGACGATAGCGACCGAAATGAAGACAATTTCGTTTGACATGTTTTTCTCCTTGCGACGATTGCAGGCTTAGAGCTTCTCCTGCTACTGGGTCATCGCCTCCCAGGTGCGTACATACGCGGTTCCGCGATCGAACCGGGTCACGACTACTTCCCGCTCCCGTTCGATCGCCGTGCCGTCTTCACTGCGCGCGGGAACCGACTTGCGCGCGCCATCTTGCACATAAATCACTTCTCCAACGCCCTCCGGCCGAATCGGGCACGACACCCGCCCGAGTACGCCGATCATTTCGTAATCCGCGGGATCGAGTGGCTTCTCGCGCGATTGCAGAAAGCGAAGAAACGCGGCGAGTATCCATGCGCCACCCAGACCCATAGCGATTGCAATCGCGAGGTTCACCCAAAACGCGAGGCCCGAGTGGCGCGTCAGCAGATACCCGATCCCGCCGAACCATGCCAGAAATACTGCCGCACAGCTCGGATTGATCATGCTGGCGAGCCACCCACTCCCACCCTTCGGCGGAACAAATTTCCCGCTGGCCGGAGCGTGTCCGCCGGCATGGGCGTGGCCAATGCCGGCATTTCCGAGGTGTCCGTGGCCCATGGGCGCGTGGCCCAGGTACCCGTGTCCGATATGCGGCCCCGTGTGCCCGAGATGCATACCTCCCAGAAGCAGCGAGGCCAAACTCCACAGCACCCCGACCGCAAAGCAAAGCAGAAAAACATCAGGCCAATTCATGCGAATCTCCATTTCCCGGCCGCAGCACCTGCCAGAGCCGGTCCACGAGTTCAGGGGTGTCCAGCACTGCCGCAAGCAGCAAGATACATTTCCGCGAATCCTCGTGGCGCGCAACCCGCAGCAGCGCCTCCGAGAGTTCACCATCTCGCCGGAAGAGCTCGGCGCCCTGTATCAACCACAAATCCAGCTTGTCCTCCTGCTGGTTGAGATTCGTGATCAGCTCAGTCTGAAAACCCTCCGGGTCGTCTACGAGATACCCGGGATGCACTCGGAAAAACTTCGCAAGCAGCAGCCTCGACGTGTTCGTCAGATGCTTGCGGTGCCCGCTTTCGAGCTGCGACAAATACGGCTGGCTGATTGAGCGGTTCAATTCGGCTTTCACTGCGCTGACGACCTCCTTTTGTGTCATTTCGCGGTTGAAGCCTCGCAAATGCCCTTCCACAAGCCTCAGGTAGCGGATCTTCTCAGCCACGCTCATATTGCTATCTGCAAATTGAATATCACGAATTGCAATAGAGAGTCAACAGAAATCGAGATCACCTCTGGAAAGCAGGTTCTAGTACGCCGGGCTTGGTCGGCGTACCCTTCGAGGCAGGCGAGCTTGGAACTCGCGCCTAAACGCTTGTAACCTAGCAACATGCCGGAGCGCCTAAAAAGTACAAAGGGCTCAGCCAGTGCCCGGCGCTCGTGCCGGGTATGCTTGTTGCACAAGAACTGATCGAGAGAGCGCGTTCGGGGGATTCCTCAGCGTTCAACGAGATGGTTCTGGCGTATAGGAGGCGGATTCTTGGCACGATCTCGCGGCTGATCGGCCGTCCGGAGGACGTCGAAGATGTTGCTCAGGAAGTCTTTGTCCGGCTTTACTACTCGCTCGACCAGTTGCGCACGCCCGATATGTTCGAGCCGTGGCTTTACCGGCTGACGGTGAATGCCGCCTACGATTATCTTAGACGTGCCCGGCGTCGTGGGGAATCGCGAATGGCCGATCTCAGCGAGCAGCAGGTGATGATGGCCGATTCTTTGGCGGGGAGTAATCAGGCCCAAGAAGAACGGCACAGGGGTCAGGTGCGGGAGCTTGTGGACGCGTTGTTCCGGCATGTTTCCGAAGACGACCGGCTGCTGCTTACGCTTAAGGAGGTAGAAGGTCTCTCGTTAAGGGAGCTTCAAAAGATTTATAACGTGAATGAGAATGCCTTAAAGGTGCGGTTGTTTCGCGCGCGGCAGCGCGTCCTAAAAGCGTACAAAGCGGCCGCGGAAAATGGTAAGCTCTAGCGGTTGCGCAACGTGGGTTGGAGTAGTGGGAGAGTTTAGAAGTGTATGGTGGATTTTGACGATAAGCTGAACGACTTGTTTCGGAGCTACCGTGCTTCATGCCCGGATCCCGAGCCGAGTGTGACATTCATGCCCGGCCTATGGCGCAAAATCGAAGTGCGCCATAGTTTTTGGTTCTCCTTCGAACGCCTTGCTCGCATGGTCACGACCGTGTCTGCTGTACTCTGCCTGCTGCTGCTCGCACTGAATCTGTTCTCCACTCCGCAAAATCACAACGGGCTCGCTACCTACGCGGATGCCCTCGCCGCTGAGCACACGGCCGAAGCGACTTATTACACAGAGGCGATTCGCAGCCAGCCAAGTGACCAGGCCCCCGATCGCAATATCGCGAACCAGTAGCGCAGCGACGTATGAGACGTAACCAAGGCGCAGCGGCCGTCTTCGCTATACTCCTGTTCTGCTGTGGCCTGTTAGTGGGCGCTCTCGGGCACCGCTACTATGCCGCCACGGTTGTCAAAGCCAAAACGGCCGAGGATTTCCGTCGACATTACATCGCGGAGATGCGATCGCAGCTGAACCTGACTCCTCAGCAGGTTATCCAGCTCGAATCGATTCTCGACGAGACCAAGGCGAAATATAAAGCTCTCCGCGACGAGTACCGTCCGGCCATGCTGAGAATCAAGGAAGAGCAGATCGCCCGGGTTAAGTCTATTCTCACGCCCGAGCAGTCGCCGAAATACGACCGGCTCGTCGCCGAGCGCGAGTGGCGCGCTCGCGACCAGGAAGACCATCCACGATCCGAGCGGCACAAAGGCTTCAGACCGTAACGCCCTGGAAAATCGTACCCTTCGTTACGTACCGGAGCGTTTGTCCGCATTGTCTCCGGAACCGTCTTCGTGTTTCGCCGCCTTCTCGATCTCTGAGTTCAGTTCGCCCCCGATCAGCAGCGATGCTCCTGTGAAATAGAACCAGAGCAGCAAAATAGCAACGGAATTAAGCTGACCGTATTTCGTCTCGTAAAAATGAAAATGACGGAAATATGTGCGCATCAGCAGCGCGGAGGCAATCCATAACAGTAATGCAATGATTGCGCCCGGCGTGCTCCACTGCATTCGCCGGTCGTGCATATTGGGAGCAAACCGGTAGAGCAGCGCGAAACAGGCGAGCAGTAACACGATTACGACCGGCCACTGAACGAAAGGCCACGCGATTTCGACTGCCATGGACCAGCCGAAATGCTCGGCGGTAAACTGCCCCAGCCGTGCGCCGTAAAACAGCAGAATCAGAGAAAGGAGCCCGGCTACAGCGAGCGAGAGCGTCAGCGCAAGAGCCACCGCTGTAAGCTTCCACCACGGCCGTCGCTCATTTACTTCGTAAGCGGTATTCAACCCCGCGATGATGGCCCAAGTTCCATTCACGGCCGCCCAAGCCCCGGTCAATACGGCCGAGATCGCATCCTTTCCGAGCGAGGCCGTCCCTTTGAGCTGCCCGATGGTCGCGCTGACGAGCGAGGAAGACTGCGGGGGCATTAGCTCCTGGAAACATCGAGTGAGGGTATCGCACAGCTGCGTTCCTGCGACCGGAAGTTTCGATAAGAGAAGCAGCAACAAAAGCAGCGCAGGGAAGAGTGCAAGGAAATGGTAGAAGGCGAGCCGCGCCGCCTGGCCGAATACGTGATCCTGCCAGGTTTTAATAGCCGTGCGCCGCGCAAGTTCGTACCATGACAAACCGCCACGTGTCCAAAGGTCCGACATTTGACTTCATCAAAGCCGGGCAGCTCTTCACGTGCTCGGCGCACTCACAGGGCCTTTACTTTCGTGTCCACTGTTCGTCGGCTGACGGCCCATACAAGGCCGGCACGGGCACGTCATTCAAGCGTAAATAGACACCAAGCTGCGCGACGTGATGCACTAAGTGATCGAAGAAGATCGAGCGGAACGCGCGCGAGCGCGGTTCGTGCAACAGAATCTGTTCACCCCAGCTAAACCGCCACTTCGCTGACATTTGATCGTCGCTGGCTGCGGCCAACAACTCGCGGCACCTTGCCGTACCCTGGGCCAAGTGCTCGAGACATTCCTGCCGTGATCGGAACATCAGATCGGGCCAGGGCCGCTTCGGAGCACCTAAGTCCATAGAATCTTCTTCTATGATCAAAGCTCCCATCAGCGGCAGCGTCGCACAGTGCATGGCCAGCCTTCCCATCGGCATCGATTTCTGGTGTGGCCGGTAATCGGGCTTGTCCTCCGGCACCCTTTCGAGCGTCCGCCGCGTATTCGCCATCTCGACATCAAAGTCTTCGAGCAGTACTTCAGCGATCCTCAAGCGTGTTCCTCCGAAATGATCTTACATGTCGCGGGGTGCGGACGAAATCGGTGGGCCTCTTTTCCGTGCCCGTATTACGTCTGTATATCATTTATGTTGTCGCCCAGCAGTGGGTCAGCGTGTAGCTGCATGGCTCTGTTGTCCTAGGGCATGCTGGGGGAAAAAACAGCTATCCTGAGTCATCGGATCCTTTATGCTTCGTCTGGTTTGCGGCTTCATTGCGTTCGGTGTCGCGGCGTCTGCTTCGCCGGCCTTCAGAGCGTCTTTTGACAACTCCGATCACACTTGGATGGCAGTCCGTGGTTCAGCTGCGGTCGATGAACGCGTTCTACATGGCGGAAAGGCGTCTCTGCGCGTCGAAGCGGGCCCGAGCGCAGCGGATGCATGCGTCCGCCTCGCGCCGGTTTCGCTAAGGGTCGGGAAGCGGTACGAGCTGAGCGGGTGGGTGCGGACGGAAAACGTTGTTGTCCATGACAGCGGGCGATCTCCGATTGCGGTCGGAGCGGCGCTCACGATGGCTTCCATGCCGTTCGACGTACATTCGGCTTCGTTCGGCGGTTCGCATGACTGGACGCGCGTGGCGTTGCGCTTTGTCGCAAGCCGGGCGAAGGACGAAATCCTGCTGACTGCCGGAAATGGCGGAGCATTCGAAGGCAAAGCGTGGTTCGAAGGGGTCTCGATAGACGAAACTTCATCGCAAGGCGAGTGGCCGCTGCGCGAAGCCGTTCAGACCTTTGGACCTGCGTACCGGTATCCGGCGGCGGGCTGGATCTACTTGCACATCGAAGGCAAGCCGTACGATCGGGGGTACCAGCACGGATATCTAATGGCGCGCGAGATTCCGGAATATCTCAACCGATGCGCGTATGAG
>JAFAQG010000556.1 GCA_019246575.1 Acidobacteriaceae bacterium | reverse complement strand
GACCAGCCGTGGTTTCTGAACCTGGTGGTGGAGTGCGAGACACGTTGTTTCCCGCTACAACTCCTCGCTGTGTTGCAAAAGATCGAACGCGACATGGGCCGTGTACGCACGCCAGGGGGGGTTCGTAGAGGACCGCGCATCATCGACATCGATATCCTCCTGTTTGGAAATATCTGCATCGACACGCCGCAACTCGTGGTCCCACATCCCCGAATGCTTGATCGCCGATTCGTCCTCGAGCCGCTGGTGGAGATTGCGCCGGACATTCGCCATCCCGGGACGAAGGAACTCATTTCTAAATCCTTGAGGAATGTCACACAGCAGAGGGTACGGAAGCTGTCTTTAGCAACGTGACAGACTGGTGGTGATGCGCGGGCCTGCTCGTGCTGGCGGTAACAGGGTGAGCCGAGAAGCAGACATAAACACGTCTTGCGCCCCCACAAGGGCCGATCAACCCACGCTATTCGTATCGGAGGGCTTCGGCCGGAGCGATGCGCGCGGCGTTGCGCGCTGGATGTAGGGTGGCGATGAAGCTCGTGAGTAGCGCCAGGGCCGCGACCCAGATGGCGTCTGTCCAGTGGCTTTGGAACGGCACGTAGCCGATGGCATACACCTGCTGATCGAGCTTGAGCCACCGGTAGTGGTTAAAAAGGCCCGTTGCAGTGTAGCCGAACGCCAGGCCGAGAACACACCCAACCCCGCCTATGGTGACACCTTGCAGCAGGAAGATGCGCTGAATCTGCCGGCGGCGAGCGCCCATGGCCATGAGAATGGCGACATCCCGGTGCTTCTCCATGACGAGCATCACGAGCACAACGAGAATGTTGAGCGCCGCGACGATCTCGATGAGGGCAACCGTGATGAGGCTGACGGTCTTTTCGAGCCTTAACGCATTCAGTAGCGCATGATTCTGATCCATCCAGGTGCGAGCGACCAACTTCGGCCCAATGACTCGCTCAGCGTCGCGCGCGACTTCAGGAGCCTTGAAGATGTCGTCTATGCGGAGCTCGATGGTGTTTACCACATCGGCCAAATCGAGGACATGCTGCGCGGCGGGGAGGGTCGTGAACGCCCACTCGGAGTCGAGGCCATAGACACCGGTTTCGAATATTCCGAGGACGCGGAAATGGAAAAGACTAGGGACGACGCCCATAGGCGTGAGCTGTCCTTGAAAACTGATGACGGATACGGGGCTGTGGAGCACGACGCCGATTTGTTCGGCGAGCGCGGAACCCAGCACAATCCCGGAACGAGCGGCTTCGGTGTCGAAAGGCGCGAGCGTTCCGCTGTTCAGGTGCTTGAGCATTTCCGGCACGGGTTGACCGTGGCCCAGCGGCACTCCTTTCAGGACAGCTTCGCCGCCAACAAGCGGGCCCTTCAGAGCGACCTTCCCGTACAGGCCGGGGGTGGCGCTTACGACGTGAGGAATGCGCCGGAGCGCGGGGATGAGCTGCTCCCAATTTCGGATTCCGAATTCCGGGTTAGCTTCGAGAATGCTCACGTGAGCAGTAGCGCTGAGCAGGCTCGATTGCAGCGTGCTCTGAAAGCCATTGTTGACCGCGAGTGCAACGATCAGAGCTGCGACTCCGGCCGCAACGCCGAGTATAGATATGACCGTGATGACGGAGATGACGGCCTGCTTGCGCTTGGCACGTAGATACCGAACAGCGATCATCCGTTCGAAGCGCAACATGTGCACGCGTTCCGGTGATGTTACGGCGCGAGCTCGCGCAGGCGGCCAGCAATGCCTATGTCAGGTTCAGGCCGCAAGAGCGGAAACAGAATCACGTCGCGAATCGATTTCGAACCGGTCAGGACCATAACGAGGCGATCGATTCCGATGCCCTCCCCGCCCGCCGGAGGCATGCCGTAGGCGAGAGCGCGGATATAGTCTTCGTCCATGACGTGGGCCTCTTCATCGCCGCCTGCCTTGCGGGCGAGTTGCTGCTCGAAGCGCCGGCGCTGTTCCTGCGGATCGTTAAGCTCGGTGAACGCATTTGCGATCTCGAGGCCGGCCGCAAAAATTTCAAATCGCTCGACAAGTTCCGGCTCATCCGGCTTGTTTTTCGAGAGCGGCGAAACGTCAGCGGGGAAATCGTAAATGATCGTTGGGTCAAACAACCGGTGTTCGACGTGGCGCTCGAAGAGATCGATAAGCGCGAGGCCGGGTGTGCTTTCGGTTGACTGCCGCTTCAGCCAGTCTGGATCTTTGACCTCGTTGAGCGTAGGAGGGGAACCGTTGACCGGCCAGAACTCAATGACGGCTTCACGCATCGAGAATTGGCGAAAGTGAGCGAAATCGAGCTTACGACCGTCATAAGTCACTTCAGTGGATCCGGTGGCATCGACTGCGACCTGGCGCAGCAGTTCGGTCGAGAGCTGAATCATGTCGCGGTAATCGGCGTAGGCTTGATAAAACTCGAGCATCGTGAACTCCGGATTGTGCCGGGTGGAGATGCCTTCATTACGGAAGTTGCGATTGATTTCGTAGACGCGTTCGATGCCGCCGACGAGCAGACGCTTGAGATATAGCTCAGGAGCAATACGCAAATATAGATCGATATCGAGCGTGTTGTGATGGGTAACAAACGGACGCGCAACCGCGCCGCCATAGAGCGGCTGCATCATCGGCGTCTCTACTTCGAGGAAACCGCGCGCATCGAGCTGCTGCCGCAATGAGCGAATAATTTTGGATCGAGTCACGAAGACGCTGCGAACCTCGGGGTTAGCGATCAGATCCAGGTATCTTTGGCGATACCGCGTTTCGACGTCTTCGAGGCCGTGCCATTTCTCGGGCAGGCCGAGGAGAATCTTCGAGAGGAACGTCAGGTCGTCGACATGAATGCTCAGCTCGCCCGTTTTGGTCCTGAAGAGATAGCCTGAGACGCCGACGGTATCACCGATGTCAAGTAACTCGTAAAGCTTGTAGGCTTGCTCAGAGACAGCATCCTTCTTTACATAGATCTGGAGTGTGGCGCCGTTTTGTAACAGATGCAGAAAACCGGCCTTGCCCATGCGGCGAATGCGTTGAATGCGGCCGGCGACGCGAACGTCGATCCTGTTTGCGAGGTCCTCAGCAGACTTGTTCCCAAATTGCTCGAGAATTTCCGGGATCATGTGACTGAAGTGAAAAGCGTGGCCGTAGGGTTGGAATCCTAGTTGCTGGATTTCTGCAATACGGTCATGGCGATGCCGAAGCAACTCATCTTCCAATGCCAACGGGAGCTCCTCGAACTCTCATTGTAGAGTGTCGTTCGAGGTAATTACTTCATGTTTCGAGGTTTATACAGGTTCAAAAAAGGAGCGCCAGACCAGAGATTTTAGATGTAGAGTTTAAAGAAATCCAGGTTTTTCACTGGTGAGCTTTTAGGGGCAAGAGATCGGGTTATATGAGTTTCCGGGATCCGGGCGTGTCTCCGCCGAAGGAGTCTGAATATCAGGTGCACCGAGACGCAACACCTGGGGAACATACGGGCGCGGCAAGCCCGGCAGTATCGCTGGTTCAACTCCCAAACGGGTACCGGCACAGGCCCGGGATACCGGCGCCCGAGGCCGGCGGCGCAATCACACGGGCTTCCCGGCCGGCCGTGCGCTGGATCTCGCTTGTAGGAATGTTCATTGTAGCGGCGGGAATAACGTTCCTGATTGTGTTTGAGCGGGGCGGTAGAGGGGACAGCTCAGTCACCGGAACGAGAAGCGGAGCGACGAGAGAGGTTGCGGATAGCGCGGCAGCCGATCTGAAGCTTCACGTCCGGATTGAAGGCGGCGGGTTAATTGTCAGTTGGGATCCGCAGGCGAGTGCGGCTCGGGGTTCAACAGGCGTTTTGCATATAGAGGACGGGCGTGAGGCGCGCGACGTTAGCTTGGATTCAGCGCAAATTTCGAATGGAGCACTCTTCTACAGGCCCAGTTCCGATGACGTAACTTTTCGGCTGGAGGTGGCGGGCAACGAGGGCAGGAAAACGAGCACGGTAGTGCGGGTACTGGATGCTGCAGCGGCTGCGCGAATGAGCTCTCCTTTGATGAGTGCGGTGGTTAGCGCCGGCAACGGTGCGCGTTCGGCGCTTCTAGCACCCGTTAAGCAACAAAGTGTGCCTTCCGTCAGGACGACAGTCACGGTCGACGCAAAGCCCTTATCTGGAACTACGACGCCAACTACGACGCTGAAGACCTTTGTACCGCGGCCCGTCGCCGCCAATCCAGTGAATGCTCCCACGCCGAAGGCGACGCTAACGCCACCGGTGCTGGACACCGAAATCGCGCCGGCAAGCAATTATCCAGTTGCGAGTTCGACGCCGAACAACTTGCCACCGCCTCCGCCTCCTCCCATGGAAGATGCAGCCCAGCGGACTCGACCGGTGACTGCGAGCGGACAAACGCCGGGTGCGGCTACACCGGCGGCAAGCACTCGAGCAAGTGTCGTGCCGGCGTCTCTGACGCCTCGAACAGGTCCCGCTACGAAAGCCCAGAACGAAGTAACGCTTTCACGCGCCCCGACACTGGCTCCGCCGAATACGCGGCCAGCTACGTACCCGAACGTTGCCTCGGCCTTAGAATCGTACGTCGCGCCACGCCCAATCCGGCAGGCCATGCCATCCGTCGGCGGACGCGCGATTTACTCGCCAGTGCAGATCGATGTCTCCGTACACATCGATAAGACAGGCCGGGTCACGGCGGCGCAAGTGTCGAAAACGACCAAATCGGATTCAAATCTTGAGACGGCTGCGCTCGCAGCTGCACGCGATTGGAGATTCAGGCCAGCACAGATGCGCAATCAGGCGATTGAGGCCGACTACACGATTATGTTCAGGTTTGGGCCGGGGTCTAAGTAGAAGAACGTCGCACCAGGTCGTCAGCGGGAAAAAGCGCCTAGTGCAGCTGGGGATTGGGTTGGAAAGGGTTCCGCGCGGAATTGGAATGGAGAGACAGCCATAAACAGGTGTCTCCCCGCATAGTTTGAAACCCACTCTTGATGAACATCACTAGCGGAGTTTCCGGCTACCCATGTAGTGCGCAG
>JAFAQG010000259.1 GCA_019246575.1 Acidobacteriaceae bacterium | reverse complement strand
TTGCCCGACCCACTTGTCATCGCGACCGAACATTCCATGGGCTCCATCTTCGAACTGACACGCATCGAGACACCAACAAAATGCCTTGACGCATTTGTCGTCAATCTGTGCTTTCAATGTGGCGGTATCCGTTGAGTCTCGCAAACGCAATAGAAACTCGCTGTCGACGAACGCCGACCAGCCCCAAGCCGAAGTGTTGTACTGCTGATCCGTAAAGTGTTCAGCGCCGCCGCCCGGCCACGGACCCACCAGCCAAACACCGCGTTCGGGCGACCACACGCCTTCTGCTGAACCTTGTCGATAATCCGTGAGGAAGAACCTCGATAACCCTACGGCATCGTCTAGCGCCGGCCGGTATCGAGTCACTGCATAGAAACCCATGAGACCAGTCCCAACTTCGCCCAGATCGCACGAAAATTGCGCATCAGGGTATTGGCCCGCCGGATATCCAACCCCGAAGTAACTGTCCGCACGCCGATGGCGTTGCAGCCATTTGTACATCCAATAGGCCTTCTGATCGTACGCGCCTTCGCGCGGGTTCATGACCGAGAACCACTCGAAGCAAGGAGAAAGCGCCTTTCCATACATCCACGCTGCTGAAAGACTGTGAACGGAATGGCCATTGATCTCCACCCTGCTGCCATAAGGGTTTGGCGGATCATGCAGTGTGTTCATCAGGTACGTTGCGTAACGGTCGGCTGCGGCTTTGTATTGCGCTTCGCCCGTCGCCTGAAACAGACGGTATAGCGCGCGGACAGGTGGACCTATAGCTTGAATTCCGGTTGCGTCGCGTCCCGGACTACGATATGAACAAACGACGGGATCGACGCTGCCGTACGGACTCTGCCAAAGAACAAACCGGTTGCCGAACTCCACCGCGTTGCGGAGCGATTGAGGTATCGGGCCGCTGCCGTTCGAACGATTGCTTGCTAGAGCGGTCACGGCTCCGGGCAAGAGCGCTCGTCCCAGGAACCCTCTTCTGTGCATGTTCATTCCTCCGATTCAGTTTGTAGCTTCGCTGATAACGACGGGAGCGGATGTGCGGAGCGCGCGCAAGATCGCGTCCGCAACGCGAACTGCTTCGAGGCCGTCACGGAAAGTGACTTGGGC
The DNA here is from genome assembly GCA_019246575.1 of Acidobacteriaceae bacterium. The sequence goes on along the minus strand of JAFAQG010000259.1, from coordinate 3,688 downwards.
CGGCTTGCGTTGCCGAATGCAATCTATAAAATGTTGCATTTGGTTCGCATACACGCCGGCGATACGGCCGTGAATTGCATGAATGTAGACTGTGTCCGGGACGGAGATGTCCGGCCCGCAGCGTAGCGAGAGACCTTGTTCATGAGCCGTTACGACGGCCGCGCCACGCGTTCCTTGAACACGAAACTCCGCGGTCGACAATACGGCTGGCGATTCACAATGTGGTCCCCACGAGTTATCAAGCATAGCTATGGTTCCCGTAGCAAAAACCAGCGTGGCCAGAATCGCTCGCTTCAAACCGCCGGCCTCCAAACCAATGCCGGTCGAGACTGCTACGACGCGGCTCACATCCGACTGCACGACCCAATGCATCATGTCGATATCGTGAACACCGACCCAGAAAGGCAGTTCAGTGCGTCCGCGAACGCGCTCTAAAGCGGTAAACGGAGGCGTTCTGCGGGCGGCCACGTTGATGATGTCTCCGATCTGACCCGATGCCACCGATTCCCGCAGCGCTGCATATCTTGGATCGAATCGCAGTGAATGCGCAGTCATACACACCAGGTTCGTGCGATCGAACGCTGCCCGTTCCATTAGCGTCGCTTCGGCCACGTTCGCGGCCAAAGGTTTCTCTACCATGACGTGCTTCTCCGCCGCGAGCGCACTCAGCGTGGGATCACAGTGGGCGTCCTCCGGTGTGCAGACCAGGACGGCATCGGACGGCTCTTGCTCGAGCATCCGTGTTGAATCCGTGTACGCGCGCGCGCCGCATTCGCCGGCAGCTTTCTCGGCGGCCGGGAGTGCAATATCGCACACCGCCGTTACTTCGACGCCACACATCTGGTTACAAATCCTGCCATACAGCGACCCCATGAAGCCGGCGCCAATGATCGCAACTCGGACCGGGGCTTCCATGCATTACTCGACACGCGCATAGGCGAGATAACCGCCATCGACAACGAGCGCTGCTCCCGTCATAAAGCTGTTCTCGGAAGAGGCAAGAAAAGCCGCAGCGGCGGCGATCTGTTCCACAGTTCCAGGGCCGCCCAGAGGGATCGCTTTCGAAAGCGCGGTCCTGAGAGGTTCGGTGGACCAGTGGGAGTTGTTGCGTTCAACCAGAACGGACCCGGGTACGAGGCAGTTCACCAGAATGTCGAAGCACGCTAAGTCAACGGCCATGGCTTTCGTCAACATCAGGACACCTCCCTTCGAGGCCGCGTACGCCGCCGCTTGTTTCTGTGCGCTGAAGCTATTCAGCGAGCCGATGTTGACGATTCGGCCGCGCGTTTGCTTTGCGACCATTGCGCGCCCGACTGCCCTTCCGCAGAGAAAAACCCCGCTCAGATTGACGTCGAGCACCGCTTTCCATGTGTCGTAGTCGAGATCGAGAAAGGGACCATTAGCGCCGGCTAAACCTGCGTTATTGACGAGGATGTCAATTGCCCCATAAACGTCTAGAGTCTGCTCTACGAGACGATCGACGCTCGATGGATCGCTCACGTCCACAGGCGTGCTCGTCGCATGCGCGCCACTTGCCCGTAACCGCTCAGCAGCGCGGTCGGCACGTTCCCGGTTCCGTTGTGCAAGCACAACGCGAGCGCCTTCGCGCGCAAACGCCTCCGCGATACCGAATCCAATCCCCTGACCGCCGCCGGTAACGATCGCGACTTTATTCTCGAATCTCACTGTCGTCGCGAGTCGCTCTGGCTCCTAGTGTCACTTACACAATGTATGGAAGCGGCATATTGTTGTCCATTAGAATTCTGAGACAGGAAGTGTCTCCGTTTGAGACTCGTTGTCTCGCCGAAATTCTAGCGGCAGGTATTTCCGGACGATTAGTAACATCAACGCCGCCCCTATGATCGCTGTGATGGAACACAAGCGCATCAAATAAGAAATGCCTAGTTTTTGACGGTAGAGGCCGGTGAGTAAGATGGCGGCGCCACCGCCCATTCCTCCTATTAGATTCAGCAGGGCAATCGACATACCGCGGTTTTCGCGAGGCACCACTTCGAACGGCGCCGCTGCAATATTTGCATGCAGCCCGCCGGCAAAAAAGCCAAAGAGAAGAGAGACAGCTTCAACTTTTCGAAGCGAATTCGCCGATAAGGCCCACCAGGCGAATGGCGCAGAAACTGCAATGCCGAGCCCGAGCACGAGGAAACGCGCGAGTCTAGTTGTGCGGGCAAGCCGGTCGCTTGCTGCGCCCCACAACACAACGCCTGCTGCCGTGCTGCCCTGCAGCGTCAGAGTAGCGATGAGGCCGCTCTGACCCTGAGAAATATGAAAGCGTTCGTAAAGATGTAGTGGAAACCAAGAATATAGGATCCACAGCATGAGGCAGTAGGCCGTGAAGGCGCATGCGAGCGCCAGATAGCATCGCGAGCGTAATAAGCCGAACCACGGCTTCGCTCGAACCACTCGCTCGGATTTGGCATGAAATCGCCGTAAGCCCGTCCACAGCGCCGGCGCATACGCGATCCCAGCGATCGCGAGCACCAGAAACAAACTACGCCAGCCGAAATGGTCGGCCATCCATCCGCCGCCCCAGCCTCCGACAATGATCCCGATCATCTGGGCTGTCTGGTGCAGCGAGAGCGCAGTCGACTGTAACTTACTAGTGTGTAGATCCGCGATCAGAGCCATCGAAGCGGGCAGATACATCGATTCACTAAGGCCCATGACACCGCGCCAAAACAGAAGCATGCGCACGGATGTGCTCAGTGCCGTTCCAAGTGTGGCGCCGCTCCAAATTACCAGGCATAAGCAGACCAGCTGCGGTCGGGAAAATCGGTCCGCAATACGCCCAGCTGCTAACGACCATATGGAATAACACCAGAGAAATATCGAACCGACTAGACCAAGCTCGGCACTTGTAAACCCGAGATCGCTGCGCAGCGAAGGGAAGACAGAGAAGATCGCCTGGCGATCGACATAGTTCAGAAAGAAGGCTACCCACAACAGCGCGACAACGCTCCATCGTCGCGCAGAACTGACACCCGGAGTACCGTCCATGCGCAGAAACGATTACACAGTGTTCCGTTCGAGATTACAAGCAACGCCGCGAACTGTCTCGAAATCAGACAGCAGGTGTCTAACAATGCTCATTGACAACACGTAATCCGCCTATCTATTGTCGAGTTACGGAATAGTCTTGTCCACGAAGTCGATAACAATCGGTGTCATCGGCGCAGGCGCATTCGGTAGCCGCTATGTGAGGTCGCTGCGATCCATTGGCGGTGTCGAGGTATCCTGGCTCTGCGATTTGAATGCCGAACTGGGCCGCGCACTTGCTCAGGAGTTTGGCATTCGAAAATTCTCGACTGACTATGCCGAGGTGTGCGCCGACCCTGCAGTGGATGCGGTGATCGTTGTCACTCCGGAAAGCGCGCATCGCGATATTTGCGTTCGAGCGCTCGATTCAGGCAAACACGTCATTGTCGAAAAGCCATTGGCGACCACCGAAGAAGACGGCATGGCGATGCTCGAAGCCGCAAAGCGTTCCGGGAAGCTGCTGATGACCGGATTTCTGTTGCGTTTCGATTATCGATATGCCAGGTTGCAGCAAAGGCTTCAAGACATCGGCCCGGTCCGCAACATCTACGCGTATCGGAATTTCGATCGAAGTCTCTTCGAACTTTACAGCCGCACACACAGTTTCGTCGAGAACGCGATCCACGATATCGAT
>JAFAQG010000643.1 GCA_019246575.1 Acidobacteriaceae bacterium | reverse complement strand
CAGGGAAGCTCGCTTGGCCTTGCCTCTTACGCAGGGAATTCCCTTACCATGCTGAACCCGAATCGCGTTTCGCCGTACAACCAGCAATGGCAGTTTAGCGTTCAGCAGCAGTTGCCCGCGAATATCGTAATCGAGGCGGCGTATGTGGGAATGCTGAGCGTGAAGGAACTGGAAAGCTACAACTTGAACGACTTGCCTGACGTATACCTGGCGTTGGGCTCAGCCCAGAATGCCTCCGTGCACAATCCTTTCTTTGGCTTGTTTCCTTCGAACTCGACGTTGGGCGCGAGCAGCACGACCACCCAGAGGCAGTTATGGTTGCAGTATCCGCAATACACTTCGCTCACAATAGACGGGTTGAACACGGGGGTGACCACTTACAATGCGCTTCAGGCGCGGATACAAAAACGGCTGACTCACGGACTAAGTGTTATCGGAAGCTATACGTTTTCGAAGCAGATGCACAATAACGTCACAAGCGTTGTGAATACGCGACACTATCGATCGATTGGACAATACGATCAGCCAGAGCTGATTCGACTTGCAGTTACGTATGACTTGCCGGTTCATTTTGCGGGGTCGGGCTACCGGCGCATTCTGCGCGAGGCGGCTGGTGACTGGGCTCTCACGGGTGAATGGAGCCTGGATTCAGGGTTACCGCTGACGATTACGCAAGCAAACGGCCGGCCTATCGTAGTCGGGAACCCACAGGAGAGCGGTCCGGTCGACCAGCGCCTGGGCGATCGTGTCGTGAATGGAGTTGTGCAGAATCCATACTTCAACATCAATGCTTTCCAGCCGCTCTCATCGCAGTATCTGGTGTCGCCCCAGGTCCCCTATATAAGCCAGCTACGAGCGCCTGTTTTCGCGTATTTGAATACTTCGCTGTTTAAGAATTTCGCTATTCGAGAACGCTTGCACGCGGAGTTGCGGCTCGAGGCATACAACGCAACAAATCATCCTTATTTCAATAGTCCTGGAACGAACATGTCGAGCCCCGCAACATTCGGCGTCATCACGGGGGCCAGCAATTCGCGATCCATGCAGGCCGGCCTAAAAATCGTTTTCTAGCCGACGCCGTGCAGCCAATTCGATTGTTATTATTCCTCGTTGTGGTAACTGCCGCGTATGCGCAGAGTGTCCCATTCTGCGATGTGAAGCGCTTTGGCGCAACGGGTAACGGAAGCACGGCTGACACCGCAGGTATCAACAGGGCGATCGATAGCTGTTCTCAATCCGGAGGCGGAACGGTGTACTTTCCCGGGGGTACGTATCTTTCCGGGACGATACTATTGCGCGACAAGATTACTTTGTGGCTCGATTCGGGCGCGACGCTCGTCGGGAGCAAGGATCTTACTCAATATAAGACAGCGGTTGCCGGGCAAGACTGGTACGGCGCGCTCATTTTGGCCAAAAGCGTTCGCAATGTGATGGTGATGGGGCGGGGCACAATCGACGGCAACAACGTGTTCAACCCTAACGGCGAAGAGCATATGCGCGGTCCACATGCGCTGATGTTCTACGACTGCGAAGATATCGCGGTGCGCGACATTACCGTTCGAGATTCGGGTAACTACGCCGTAATTGTGCGCGACACGCAGCGCGTGAACATCGATGGACTAACGGTGAAGGGCGGCTGGGACGGCATCAACATGCACGACGCCAAGGACGGGACGATTTCGAATTGCAGACTCTACACGGGCGACGATTCCCTGGCGGGTGCGTATTGGGAGAACGTTACAGTCACGAACTGCATTTTGAACTCCTCGGCGAACGCGATTCGTGTGGGCGGGAGGAACGTTCTCATCCAGAATTGCGTCATTTATGGTCCCGCACAATATGCTGCCGGAAGTTCGCTGCGGCACAGGGTGGAAGCCGGGTTTCAGATTCTTCCCAATCGCGCAAACCCCAAGAACAAGTACGCGGCTCCGGGGCCGGTGGATAACATCGTGCTCTCGGGTATCACGATGATCAACGTTGCAACACCCGTGTTCATCGCCTATAGCGGCGATGCGCCGTACAGCAACAATAATCTCGGCGTGGGCCGAATCATCATGAACGATGTAACTGTGCTCGAAGCGGGTAAGACGCCGTTCTATGTCTCTGCGCCGCCGTCCAATCCGGCTAAATCGATTGTGCTGAATAACGTGCGGATGACCTTTGTGGGAGGCGCGGACGAATCTCAGGCGCAGAGTCAGGGATTTAGTCCTTTTTCGATCCTGCAATCGTATGCAATCTACTGCCGCAACGTGCAGCATCTGGAATTGAACAACGTGCGCGTAGGTTTCGACGAGAAAGATCTCCGGCCGGCCATATTCGGAGAGAACCTCGACTGGATGGAGCTCAATGGTTTCCGGGCACAGAGGCAAGCGCAGAGCGGGCCTGACGTGGAAGGCACGAATCTCAACCGGGTGACGGTGGACGGAAATGAGCTTCCGCCCGCATCGGTGCACGTCACCGGAATCGAGATGCCGACGCATCCGGCGCGCGCAGGCGACCCGTTTCCAGCGGTGGTTCACGTTGAGAACACCGGTACGGCCGGATTGGCCAATGTTGCTCTGCGAATGGGAGATCGCACGGTTTCGCGAAGCGTTTCGCTGAACGCCGGGGAGAGGGCAGCCGTTTGGTTTTTGAATTTGCGGTGTCCTGAGCCGGGCGTGATTGAGCTGAGCGCGGGCGGCATCGGGAAGCAAATAACGGTGGCGGAGAAAGACAGCGGTCATCCAGCAAGTCCGCCATACCGAACAGCTCAGAGTACACAGGCAGATTTCCGCCAAATTGGCGATAAATCGTTTTACATCCGGGCCGGCGGCGACCACCCGGTTATGCAAAAAGGCGATCAGTACGGGGCGATCTATCTGCCGAAAGCCTTGCCTGCCGAGGGAAGCGTTGTAGTGAAACTTGAAAATCCCGACCTGCGGACGAGTTGGTTCGGGCGCGCCGGCATCATCGTTCGAAGCGACATTTCAAAGCCAGGGGAGGCGGCAGGGTACGTGGTCTTGAGCTCGTCGCCGGCCGCGGGCTCTTATCTCGAATGGCAGTCGGACACGAGCGGCCGCTTGAACGAGCATTCCGAATTCGACGGGTATACGTTATGGCCGCACTGGCTCAAGTTACAGCGGCAAGGGAACAGGTTCATCGGGTATTCGAGCCGCGACGGCGAGCGCTGGGAGAAGATCGCGGAGGCCGTCGTGCCTGGTGCGACAGGCGAGCTGGATGCAGGAATGTTTTGTTATCGCGACAGTGCGCGGTTCGAGCAGTTTGAAGTTACAAAGTAGCCGGGGAGAAGCCTTGTACCCGTCTGCTTAAGTTGTCTTGAGAAAAGACAGCCTGACCACGTTTGGTGAGAGCGCCGGGCGAACCTTGCGTTTCGCACCTTCTATGGAACTGCGCCTCAGCAAAACGCCGGGTCCATGACATATCCCGTGAGAAATCGTGTCATTCGAACGCCAGTACGGGGGCGACCATATCCGGCTGTTCGCGGCCGTGCAGGGTTGTGAGTACTCCGACACACCGCGCTTCTGCTACGGGCAGGGGCCGCGGAGAGTTGTGCCGAACATGTTCTCTCGTTCCTGCCGGTATTGCAGTGTCTCGACATACAGCGGAAGAAGGTGTTGCATGCTCTTTCCGCTGTGATCCAAAGAGGTTCAGATGTGTCCCGATAATCGGCTGCACGCAACCGTACGCGCCATGCTTTCTTTTCCTGGCTCGGGCATTCAAACGCCGACCACGCTTCTGGCCGAAGCCGGCCATTTGCTTGCAGCTTGAGAGATTGCGCCGGGCTGCGGTCTTATTCCGGTGTTGCGCACGTGACGAAGCAAAGCGGGAAAACAAGGCGGGTTCAGATGCGCAATGGTCGTAATCAGCGCGTACGCGAAGCCTGTTACCACTGGGCTCGCGTGAGAATGCAGCGACGAACGGGCCGGTCAGCACTACCGAGACCTGCGTAATGCCGGGCATGGCCACGGACGTGCCTTGGCGGTGTCTGCGACGGTTTGACATTGGTTGCGGCGCAACGATCGGGATTAGAATTTTAGCGGGCGGTAGCGGCGAAGTCTGCGGCGCGTCCACGTCTTCGCGCGTGAACTTGCGCGCGTTCGCCCGCTGTCTCTCATCGTACGATCTCACGTACACTGAACCCGGAGCCATGACGGTTGACGAAGCCCAAGCGATGTTTGCGGATTTCAATCGGTATGGAGGCGACGTGTATCTCGTGGATCCGCCGCCGAACGATGACCCGTTCTTTCTGGATCTCGCGGATTCGTTCGAGGTGGTGCGGGTTGCGCCACATGCGGGCGATTCAGGCGGGGCGGATTTCTGGGTTCTATGGCGCGCGGCGGGATACGAGAATCAGTCTCAGGTCCATTTGTTGAAAATCGTCGAGACGTGGAAGGGTGACGACGGCGCGTTGTTTCTGCGCGAGGAGAACGGGCGCGTGACGAAGATCGCGCGGACACAAAACCCGGCGAAGTGGCGGCAGTGGACGGCGTATAAGAAACAGCACGCGGAACAGTATTCGCAAGCGGAAGCGGATACGCGCGCGCAGGCGGTTCAGGACGCGAATACGTGGCGGTAGCAGTAGCGGTAGACTCTTACGACGTCTTCGATCTTGCGTCCGTCGGGGAGTGAGCCGACGTTGTGGCGTTTGAAGGCGGCGATCACGTCTTTCCGTTTTGATTCCGACGATACGACGATCTTGTCGATGTGGTCCAGTAAGTTCATCTCGTATTTGAAGATCGTTTCGTTTCCGGAGTTGCGCGAGATATCTGAAGGGCCACTCGGCATCAGTTGCATGCGCATAGTGAATTGATGAGCTGCTCTGGAACAACTCTGAGAGGACACGGCTGTCGTATCATACGCACCCCAAGGTGCTCGATTGCATGTGGTGAAATCATCGCGTCGCCTGCGCAGCTGCTCGCGTCGTCGTGACAAGCCACGACTTCCAATGATCCAGTTGACGCGTGATGCCACATGCTGGCGAACTCGGAAATCTCCAGGATCGATTTGTCAACACATACCGGACTAGGGCGTCGTAATCTAGGCTCTGAGTAGCGGACGATCTGCGCGGACGCGAATGCGCATAGGTTTTGCCGTCAACCGACGAAGAGTTACGCCGAAAGACAGCTTGCTGCAGCAGAGACTCTACAGTTTCGTAGGGTTGACTTGTAGAAAGTCGTCAAGCTTGATCGACGTTTAGGTAGGACGGCCAACTTGGCTGCAACCTAAAACAAGGAGAACAATCAATGCGATTTATGATGCTGGTGATCCCCAGAGGATATGAAAAGGCGGCTCCGGACGCAGTCCCCAGTGCCGACGCGGTGGCGAAAATGATGGAGTACAACAAGAGCTTGCAAAAAGCGGGCGTACTCCTCGCGCTGGACGGGCTCTTTCCCCCCTCCACTGGGGCGCGCATCTCGTATCTGAACGGTAAGCCCACCGTCACAGATGGACCCTTTGCCGAAGCAAAAGAAGTGATCGGAGGCTATTGGATCATTCAGGTGCGTTCGCGGGAAGAGGCCATCGAGTGGGCGAAACGGGCACCCATGTCAGACAACGAGCTTATCGAAGTGCGGCAGATTCACGAAATGGGCGATT
>JAFAQG010000613.1 GCA_019246575.1 Acidobacteriaceae bacterium | reverse complement strand
CATCGCCCTGCCCGTCACCGATGGGTCCGACAGATATCTCGCCTGGCTCCGCGACCAGACGCGGTAATCAGCGGGAACCGTCCAGGGCTACGACTCTCTTCGTGCTCACATCGATGCGGTACGCAGCGGCTTGGTTCGAAGTCGTATCGTAAATGACGAATGTGGGTGTCGTATCCTGCCACGCTCCTGTCGAAAATTTTGCGCCCATGATAGGTCCGGGATTGATCAGTACACAAGGCCCTTGCTTGGAAATCTCGAATTCGTGATTATGGCCGAAGCAGAATACGTCGTAGTTTCCCGATTTCGACATGGGGGGGGCCAGGTAATCGAAATGGTTCACTCCGAAGCGCCTGCCGTCCAGCTCGCATTCAAAAAGCTCGCCATGCACATGGCAGTTTCGCTTTTTGCCCGCTTTCGCAGTAATCCGGAAGAGGTCGGCATCATTGTTACCGAACACGATATGGATATCGCGTGGAAACTTTGCCAACTCGTCAACAACGAACGGGGAGCATAAGTCGCCGCAGCAAATGAGGGTGTCGGCGTGCGTCACGGCTTCGATCGCGGGAGCAAGATTCCATAAATTGTCGTGAATATCGGATAGGACGGCGACTTTCATCGTCTATCGATAGAAATTGCGATTCCAGGCATGCCGCTTCAAGATAGCGAGCGTCCTGTCGTCCAGTGGCCCAGCGGATGCAGCCCGACAGCTGCTTTCCACAGTTGCAATGCGCCTCATGCCCGGAATGACCGTTGTCACCGCCGGATTTGACAGGCAAAAGCGCAACGCAATCTCCGGCAATGTCCCCCGCACCCCGGCCAGATCTCTCTTCAGAGCTTCGACACGCTCAATAACCTGCCGCTTACGGTCTCCGCGAAAGTAAGCTTCGCGAAATTCTCCAGGTTGGAATTGCGTTTCCTCCGTAATACTGCCGGTCAGCCCTCCTTCATCCAACGGCACGCGCGCCAGAACGCCGATCTTCATTCGCTGACATAACGGAAACAGGTTCTGCTCCGCGCTCTGATCGAAAATGTTGTAAATCACCTGCACCGCGGTAATCGCGCCCGTCTTCACTGCCTCGAGAGCCGAATCGGGCTCGTGCTCTGTAATCGAAATTCCGAAGTAGCGCACTTTTCCGCTCTTGCGCAAATCGTCAATGGCGCGTCGCCATTCCTCTGTGTTAGTCCAGGCGTCGGTCCATACGTGGAATTGCTGTAAGTAGATCTGCTCCACACCAAGATTTCTCAGGCTCTCCTCCGTCGAGCGAACGATGTAATCGTAGGGAAACACTTCCGAGATAGGCATGGACGGCGTCGCCGGCCAGATACGATTCTTCGGCGGCACTTTGGTCGCCACGTACACGCGCCTGAATCCGCCCCGTACGGCTCGTCCTACGAGTTGCTCGCTGTGTCCGTCCCCATAGGCGAGAGCGGTGTCAACAAAATTGACGCCCAACTCGAAGGCGCGGCGCAGAGCCCGCAACGATTCGTCGTCTTGCGCGCCCTGCCACTGAATGCCTCCAATGCCCCACGCGCCATACCCGATCTCGCTAACTTCTGCTTCCGTTGTCCCTAGCTTCCGGTACTGCATGTTTCACCAGCGTTCATGTTGGGATGGATGAAGTTTTGCGCTATCGTGTAACGCGCGGCTCCTATAAAACAGAAAGGCCGCCGCAACGAACTCGCTGCAGGCGGCCGGTTTTACTGCGCTGGTTTGTACTTACGGGCGAGCCACGTTCTCAGCCTGCAGGCCTTTGGGGCCACGCTTCACCTCGAACTCCACCTCCGCGCCTTCTTCGAGCGTTCGATACCCGTTCATCTGAATCGCCGAAAAATGCACGAATACATCATCGCCGTTCGAGCGCTGGATAAATCCATACCCCTTCGCGGCGTTAAACCATTTCACTACACCTTTTTCTCTCACTACTATCTCCTGTTAATGATGCGAGATGAATGCCCGCTCGCCATGGATGAGATTTGAGAGAGCCGAGCCCTCCCGCCACACATCTGGGCTCGCAGGAATACAACCAGCTAGCATCGAAAATCTTGCAATTTACTGTAGCAAACAGGCGCGTAAGGAAGCAAGTAAAAATCTTGGAATCAATGCGTTACGGACGTATTCAGAAAAGTCCTATGAGTACTCTACCCGCCGCTAGTACGCCGTCTGGTTGTGTGCGATTTCGCACGCACCGAGGGGACCTCGTTCAGCGCAAAGAAGGAACAGTAATCTAGACAATGCCGACGGCGGCAGCAACTCCGGTTCGCTCCGCGTCCCCTCGGGAGTTCGCCGCGTTCTTCAGTACTTCCGGCGATGGGATCGTTAATAGCCGTCGAGATAACTTCACCAGTCCCCGCCGTTCCAGCTGGTTCAGCGTTGTTGACGTGGTTTCGCGCGTAGCTCCGATAAGATCTGCCAACTCCAGCTGCGTAATCGGCAACTCAAACCCCTCCGAGTCGGAGGTTCGCCGCACCAGCATCGAGAGCTCCGCAAGGTAATGGAGAATTCGATACTCCACGTCATATAAACACAAAAGCTCTGCCTTTTCGGCGAGCTTCTGTTTCTGCTGTATGATCGCATCCATCAAGGTCGATGAAATGTCACGGCTGTCGGCCATTGCTCGCATGACGCTCTCACGTGGTATGCGATAAACGGTCGCGGTCGTCAGTGCGTCGCCGTCCGCATAATAAGTCGGCGTCTCACCCGAAAGCACCTCCTCCCCCACCACATGCCCCGGTCCACAAATGCAAAGGATGATGTGCTTTCCTTCGCCATTGGTCCGAGTCAGTTTCACTAGTCCGTCGTCGATCAGATACAGCGAATCGGCAAACTCACCCTGCGAAAAGAGAGATGTCGAACGCCGGAGGGAACTAAGACGGGCAACTTCGGGAAGAGGCAGCAGCACGCTGCGGGCTGCAGTTGCGAGAGAGATCACAGTTTACGCTCCTCGATTGTTCGATTATATGCACTTCTGCTGACTGTCCCAAGCGAAAACTTCGTGTTTTGCGAGTTATAGGACGCGATCTCAAGTTGTGCAAGGTGGCTTACGGATTTTACTCGAAAAAGTAGCAGCGGAAGTAAAATGATCGACAATACCGTGATCGGCTTCCAAATCCCGCCGCAATGCAATTAATTCGTGTTCAAACGCTGCGACGGCCTCAAGAATAGCAGCCTTATTCGTTGCAAGCACGCTCGCCCATACCTCCGGATCACTAAGGGCAAGTCTGGTCATATCGATTAAACCCGGACCGAAAACCCGGGAGAAGTGCCCGGTATCCTGCCGCGATAAACTCGCCGCCAGCGCTGTTGAAAGCAGTTGCGGTAAATGCGACGTAAACGCGACCGTGAGATCGTGTTCGCCGGGAGCCATGCTGAGCACTTGTGCGCCGATGCGGTCTAGCCAGCCTCGAAGCTCGTTCACAGCCTGTGTGTACCCTTCCGTTGGGGTCAATACATAGGGCCGGCCGCGAAACAGGTCCGCCTCCGCAGCTTCCACGCCCCGCTGTTCTTTACCTGCCATAGGATGCCCGCCGATGAATACGGCCGATTGTATATGTTCGCGAGCCTTGCTGACGATCAGCGCCTTTGTGCTGCCCGCATCCGTGATGATACAGCCGGGGCGGCAAATTCGACCCAACCGCTCGATGGTTTTTAAGATTTGCTCGATCGGCTGCGCGAGATAAAGGAGGTCTGCGGATTCCGCAGCTTCCTCCAGCGTTGCCGCCCGTGAAATCGCACCGGCCTTGATTCCCGCTTCGACGGAACGCTCGGAGCTGACGCCGGCGATCTCGCCCTCGAATCCCGCTTTCCGAAGCGCTAAGCCGAAAGACCCCCCGATCAGACCTACACCAACAATGGCGACCGTCTTCATCTCGCAGTCTATGCGGACCGTCCGATAGCCGCTGCGATAGCGCGCACCTGCTGCATCATTTCGCAGAATTGATCCGGTCGAAGTGTCTGCGCTCCATCGCTGATCGCGTGATCCGGATCGTGATGAACTTCAACGATCAAACCGTCGGCCCCGGCTGCGACCGCCGCCCGCGACATGGGCACAACGTATTCCCGTCTTCCCGTTCCATGAGACGGATCCGCAATCACCGGCAGGTGCGTCAACCGCTTCAGCACCGGCATCGCAGCGATGTCCATCGTGTTTCGCGTGCTGGTTTCGAACGTCCGGATTCCGCGCTCGCATAACAGTACTTCGTAATTGCCGCCAGACATAATATATTCGGCCGAAAGCAGCAGTTCCTCAATGGTTGCGGCAATGCCGCGTTTCAACAATATGGGCTTTCGTACTTTACCCAGTTCGCGCAGCAGATTGAAATTCTGCATGTTTCGCGCACCGACCTGCAAAATGTCGGCATATTGCATCAACAATGGAATCTGCGTCTGATCCATCACTTCGCTGACCACCATCAACCCGCGCCGGTCCGCCGCCTGACGCAGCATCTCGAGACCGCGTTCGCCCAGACCTTGAAAGCTGTAAGGCGAGCTGCGCGGCTTGAACGCGCCGCCGCGAATCACCTGCGCGCCTGCCGAGGCCACAATGTCGGCCGCGCGCTGGATCTGATCTTCGCTCTCGATACTGCAAGGCCCGGCCATGGACACCACTTTCCGGCCG
>JAFAQG010000609.1 GCA_019246575.1 Acidobacteriaceae bacterium | reverse complement strand
TGGCGGTTTTGTTGCAAGCCGGTATCGGCGACACCATTCGCGCCTCTCTGACTCCGTTGCCGAACGGAGATCGAAGCGAAGAGGTGATTGTGTGCCAACAGATTCTGCAGGCATTGAATCTGCGCAGCTTCACGCCGCAGGTGGCGGCATGTCCGGGCTGTGGAAGGACGACCAGCACGTTTTTCCAGGACATGGCGGACCAGATTCAGACGTATCTGCGCGAGCAGATGCCGGTCTGGCGCGAAAAGTACGCCGGCGTCGAGGAGATGCGAGTTGCGGTGATGGGATGCGTGGTAAATGGGCCGGGCGAATCTAAGCACGCCAACATCGGCATCTCGCTGCCGGGCACGTTTGAGAAGCCCGTCGCGCCGGTGTACGTGGACGGAAAACTCGCGACGACATTGCGGGGCGACGGCATTGTTGCAGAGTTCCGTGCGATTCTCGACGACTACGTGGCGCAGCGGTACGGCGCGGCGGAAGCGGTTGTAGAGACGGTGGCGTAGCCGAGTTCTGCGTTACCGCTGAACCAGCGACTGAATCGCATCCAGCTCCTTCCCGGCTTCGGCCCACTTGCCTTGCGAACTTAGTTCGCGATAGCGGCGCAGGTGATCGCGGATTTGCTGTAAAGTCTGGACTGCCTGATTCGAGGGCTGTTGGACAGAGGGAGCAGCCTGGGGTGCGCCGGCAGTCTGAGCGGGCGCAGGCTGGTTCGGCTGTGGTTGGGGCGGCGCTGTGCCTCCAAGCTCGGCAATCAGCTGTGACAACGCCTGCTCGTAGGTGTCCTGATACACAAGCCGGTTGCCCATGGCCAGTGCAACTTTTTTCAATTGCGGCATGCTGGCCTGCGAAGCCTGAATGTAAATGGGCTCAACATACAGGAAGCTGTTGTCGATGGGGAGCACGAGGGTTTGGCCGCGAATGACGGAAGAGCCCTGCTGGCTCCATAGCGTCAGGTCTTTCGAGATGTTCTGGTCCTGATTGATGCGCGCGTCGATCTGCATGGGGCCGAAGATGATGTTTTGTTTCGAAAGCTGCTCGAAGACAAGCTCGCCGAGGTGTGCGCCATCGCAGCGCGCGGCCATGAATGCGATCAGGTTGTCTTTGTTGGCGGGAGTGAAAACAGTGATGAGCATGAACTCGGCCTGGTTCTCGCCCGGCAAGGATGCGACGACATACGATGGGGAGACGTTTTGCGCGCCGGCATCGGTTTGTCTGGTGCTTGTGTGGGCGAGGTCCCAGAGGTCGGCGCGGTTGTAGAAGGCCTCGGGGTCGCGCATGTGAAAGGTACGATAAATTTCGGCTTGCGCGCTGAACAATGTTTCCGGATAGCGGGCGTGAGCACGGATGTCGTCCGGCATGGCTGAGAGCGGCTTGAATAAGGTGGGGAACAACCGGCGGTACGCCTCAATTAACACGTCGTTCGGATCGAAGACGTAAAGATTCACTTCGCCCGTGTAGGCGTCGACGGTTGCCTTGACGGAGTTGCGCATGTAATTCACGCTGCGGTCGTTCAGATAAAGGGCGCGCGAATAGGGATGCGCATCGGAGGTCATGTAACCGTCGGCCATCCAAATCAAGCGGCCGGTTGAGGTGAGGACGATATACGGATCGGAGTCCCAGGTCAGGAAACCGGCGAGAGTCGAGAGGCGATCGCGGATGGCGCGATGAATCATCATGCGACTGCTGCCCTTGAGGTAGTCGGTCAGCAGGATATTCGCGTCGCTATATCCGATCGCGGCAGCCAAGCGCATCAGCAGCGAGGAGACAGGAAATCCGCCCCGGCCTGTGTAGGCGGTGTATTCGGTCTTGGAGCCGGACGGGTAATTGAATTCCTGCTGGGCGGTATCGACAAAAACGGGCTCTTGCGAGATCTCGGCAAAATATAGCTCGGGGCGAGTGAATTTCAGACTCTTGGTTGTCAGTTCGGGCGGAGCATTCTGGACGAAAAGGTACGGAAGTCCGTCGGAGGTGATGCGATTTGCTTCCGCCATCACGATGCCGTATCCGTGCGTATAGATGAGGTGCGAATTGATCCAATTGGCGGCGATGCCGAGCTGGCGGATATCGAAATCGCGGGCGGAGAGGAGGACCTGGCGGAGCTGCCCGTCGATGGTGTAACGATCGACGTCGGTGTCGTAGTAAATGTAAGGGCGGAGGGGCTGGATTTGCGAAAGCGTACGTTGAAACGCTTGCCAATCCCAGAGGCGCACATTGCTGAGCAGAGCTTCGTGGCCGCTGTAATCGATGCGAATTTCGGGTTCGGCTGCAAGGCTGGTTTCCTTCACACGCTGATTTAAGCCGTAGGCTTGGCGCGTGGCGTCGATGTGGTGCTGAATGTAGGGACGCTCGAGGGCGAGCTCATTGGGGCGGACATACAGGCCGGCCACGAGGGAGGGCAGGACGTAACGGACCAGCGGAATGACGAGCAGAAGGAGCGCCCAGCGGGGTCGCTTGAAGAAAATGAGCGCTGCTGCGGCGAGTGCGCCGAAGATCATCAGCCACTGCAACGGGAGCACGATGTGATCGGCAACCCAATCCACACCGACCAGAAAAAGCCCGTGGTCCTCGAACAGCAGATTGTAACGATTGAAGAAGAACTTGATTGCGAGCCCGACAAGCAGCAGAGCGGCTGCGAAGCGGACGAAGGTGGAGTTGAACGTGCGGCCGCCCAGCAGCGGCGTCTGGAACTCCAAGGAGTAGGTTCCGGGGTTGCCGGTGGGCGTGCGCATGGCAGTAAGCGTGTCCGCGTTCGAAGCGAGCCAATAGATGAGCAGAACCAGCACCGCGCCTGTAATGACAACGTGCAGGATCATGTTGTAGAACGGCAGACCGAAGAAGTAGAAGTGCAGCGGGCGATGGAAAATGGGCTCGATGAACTCGCCTGCGGTGCGTGGGAGACGCAGGCCGCCGAAGTATCGGACGACGGTCCAATTATCGACGGTTGCGTTGGCTGCAATTACGGCAATTACCAGGAATACGAGCGCAGCGATGCGCGAAATC
>JAFAQG010000593.1 GCA_019246575.1 Acidobacteriaceae bacterium | reverse complement strand
CTTACCCCCGATGCACTACGCGACGCATGCCGTCAGTCCGTGTCTCGCGCTAGTACGCGGCGAGGCTGATTACGTCTCCTGCTTCGGTTCGGGCAGGATCGAGGATCGCCTGGCGGCGAGATACGGCTCGCCGTTCGCCCTCGAGAGTGCACTGTTTAAGGTCCGTGATCAAGAACTGGCCTTTGAGGTAACTCGCTCCTTGTTTGAGACGGCCAGACAATACGTCGAGAGCTTCGATGTGTACGGGGACAAAGTGGCTTTTGAGTGGACCCAGATTGAGGGCGAGCGGCCGGTCATTCACGTCGGCGAAGTCCCGGAGCGCGTCACGATTCCGGATTATGCCGCCCTACTTCCTGAACAGATACGGCAGTTTACAACAAGAGGCGTCTACGACGAAGAAAATGCGCATCTGTCGTTCACTCAGGGTGCAGGTCACGGAGGTTCTCACCCGCACTTAGTTCACGAGTTCGTATCGAGCATTGTAGAAGCGCGTCCGTCTTTTCCGGATGTGTATCAATCGACGAATTGGACTTGCGCCGGGATATGCGCCCATGAATCGGCAATGCGGAATGGCGACAAAGTAGCGCTCCCGGATTTTCGCACTTCTTAAACACAACAGCAGAGCTCTTCCTGCTTCAGCCTAGCGCTTTCTTCAGCACAGCACAGAGGACAAATGACGAGCAAATTCACTGGTTCGATGGATGTCAAACGAGAAGAACTGCACTGGGGCTCACTCGCTTGGTTCAGCAGTCCGGCCGCTTCGAACGCTAAAAACCTTGTGGTCATCGAGGTCACGCTGAATCGCTCGGGAGCTCACAGCTTTCACAAGCATCCGAAGCAGGAAGAAGTAATCTACGTACTCGACGGCGAAATCGAGCAGTGGGTTGACCGCGAGAAGCGCATTCTCCACTCGGGAGAGTCCGCTTTCATTCCAGCCGATGTCGTGCACGCCTCGTTCAATCTGAGTGCTGAAAACGCCAGGTTGCTGGCAATCTTGGGTCCGCGTATCGGACCAGAAGGTTACGAGCTGGTCGACGTCGCCGACCAGGAGCCCTGGGTATCTCTAAAAGCAAGCTGAATGCGTGGTTCATATTCAAATCACACGTAAATTGCAGTCGAACGACTTCCGCCCGATTGGGCAATTGCTTTCCCCAGCAGCTCAGCGCAGACCGAAACGCGTTCCGTTTCCACCGAACCGACATTGAACCTGACCACATCGCTGTGCCCTGGCGAGAGATAAAAGACCTCACCTGGAGCAGCAAGCACGCCAAGTGCGGCACCGCGTTCAATCACCTCGCCCGCGTCAAGGCCGGACGGAAGATGGATCCAGAGATTCACACCGTCAAGTGCAGGGCACACTTCAACGCCGGGAATGCCGCATTTCCGTAGAACATCGGCTACTCGCTCGCGGCGAGTTCGATACGTACTACGCACCCGGTCTAGCCACGAAGCCAATCCATCATCCTCGAGAACTCCCGCGAGGACCCGTTGAAGAAGACGAGAACTCCACCCATCGGCGTGAGTTTTCGCTTCTTGCAGCAGCGTCTTCAACCGTGGCCGTGCGACAGCGACGGACAACCGTAGATCGGGTGCGATTGACTTCGAGAACGATCGGATGTAAACGACTCGGTCTTCCATTCGCGAATCAGCGAGCAACGATCCCGCCCGGTCCTGCGCCAGGTCGGCGAAGTGATCGTCCTCGATCGCAAGCACATGCGGATACCGGCTTAGCACATCGCCCAGAGCCTGAAGCCGCTCGGCTGTCCAGGAGGCCCCCGTCGGATTATGCGCGCGCGGGGTCAGCAGGACGGCATTCGCGCCGTTCCGTATCGCAGATTCCAGCGACTCCGGGACAGCTCCATTGCCGTCTGTTTCGACGCCGATCATTCGAACGCCCGTATGATCCCAGGCGTCGAAAATCGTGTAGTACCCCGGCTGCTCCACAGCGACGATTGGCTCCCGAACGCCTACCAACCTGCCAATCACATTGCTAGCGAGATTCACGAATTGCTGGGCGGACGTGCCGACGAGAAGGTCGGAGTTCGTTGCGGGAATATTATCGGCGACCAGACGGGGCCTCAGTACCTCGCTCAATCGTCCGATGGGATCGACGGTTTTGTATTGCAAGTCGCTATTGCTCACATCGTCGAATGCAGCCAGCCAGTGCCGCTTGATGAACTTCAGCGGCAGTAAGGATGCACCTGGCCCGCCGAAACTGCAGTTAGTCGCCTTCGGGAAGCTCGAGCGGAGTCTCTCCATCAAGCTCACAAGCGCTCGTTTGCGCCAGGGATTCCTGCTGCGCGACGAGACACGCGCGACGGGCGCGGAGAAAGATGCCGCGGGCTCGTACGTTCCTCGGTCCGAAACAAAAGTGCCGCGCCCGATTTCGCCGCGTGTCCATCCATTCTCGGACAGAGACTTAAATGCGGCGGTAACTGTCGTTAAGCTCACGCCGAGATCGGACGCGAGTGCGCGAACTGTGGGTAGCCGGTCACCCGGTTTCAGTTGACCTGAGCGAATCGCTTGGGATACTGCATTTGCAATTTGCTCGTATCGAGGCGCAGCACCCTCGGACTTCAGACTCGCGATACTCACGAGAATTGACATTGTACTGCCATTGTTATGCATCGCTTCGATGGTTGCAAGTAAGCGGATCCACGCTTCTGGTACAAAAAAGCCGACAAATTTGCTTGACAGGCTAATTGGATGGCAATAAGCTTATCTAATCGTTTCCATTGTTAGGGAACATTGGGAGCACAATGTCGTGCAGTAAGGGCACGTTCTTGTTAGCTTCGCCGCATCTCGGGCCCCAGATTGTAATTGGATTGTCCCGCTCGTCACACCCGCACTGCCGCGTTAATGTGACTCGCCGATACAGCGCAACCTTCGGTGCAAGGCCATGAAGACCGTCGTTGTGGCGGGGGCGTTCGATACGAAGGGTGCGGATTACGAATTTCTCGTACAACGGCTTCGCTCTCACGGTGTCAACACCGTCACAGTCGATTTCGGCGTGATGGGCGATCCGCAATTTTCGCCTGATGTGGCCAACGCCGAAGTGGCGCGCGCGAGCGGAGTGGATCTAATGACGCTGCGTCAATCCAAGGACAAGGCTGCGGCCATGCGCGTGATGGCGGAGGGTCTGCCCCGCGTCCTTTCGCGTTTGCGCGAGCAGGACCGCCTGGATGGTGTATGCGGAATGGGAGGATCCGGCAGCACAGCGATCCTCAGCGCCGGTATGCGAGCTCTTCCTATCGGGGTTCCCAAGCTCTTGGTTTCGACCGTCGCCGCGGGTGATGTGTCTCCTTACGTTGGCTCCACAGATCTGACCTTGATGCATTCTGTCGCCGATGTGGCGGGCCTGAACCGAGTTAGCCTGCAGATTTATAGCAACGCTGCGGCCGCAATGGCAGGAATGGTCAACGCAGTGCGACCGGAGCCAGAGGACGAAAAGCCGCTCCTTGCGGCTTCCATGTTCGGCAATACAACACCCTGCATCGATCGAGCGCGATCGATCCTGGACCGTGCCGGGTGGGAGGTGCTGGTATTTCACGCCACAGGAACGGGCGGCAGAACCATGCAGCGCCTGGCATCTGAAGGCTTTCTGGCAGGCATGCTCGATCTGACGACGACGGAACTGGCCGACGAAGTGTGCGGTGGAGTCTTCAGTGCCGGGACCGAGCGGGTCAGGATCGCAGCCGCAACCGCGATTCCCGTCGTTCTGGCGCCGGGTTGTGTGGATATG
>JAFAQG010000590.1 GCA_019246575.1 Acidobacteriaceae bacterium | reverse complement strand
CCTTGACGGGAAACGCCCTGGCCGCAGATGTGGCGCCATTTCAAAGTCCGATTCTGGAAGACTACTCGTGCCTGACGGCCAAGTATTTGCTGATCTTATCGACGCGGGACACGAAGAGCCATTCCCCTACACTTCCAGACTAATCGCGGCTAATAGAAGCCGAAGCCCAGACTTTGCGGGTCGCGACACGGCAGGGGCAACGCGGAACAATGCTCGGCGGCTAATCAGTTTCCGAGAACCGGACCTGCCGAGGAGTGAATAAGGCATTGAAAATAGCGGGCATAGAGGAGAACTATGGTGTTTGGGGCCGCCGATGTTCACGCGACGAAAAGGGGCCGCTAGCTCCCGGTTACTTGGGTACTCAGCGTGACTCAGTGCCGTCAGCGCGGGAAGCGTGCCGCATCGTTGAAACGTTGATAACTGCTCGGCCTTGGCGAATTGTAGTGTCGCACCGGAGACTCGCCGAGCTTGGCTAGCGGGGTGGGCGTGCCCTTGATGTGAGAGAAAGCCTCTGAGTTGCTGATCTCGTGTCGTGCTCCCGTCGTATCTGGGCCTTCGTATCTGGGTTTTCGGGCACGCTCGAGCACTTAACACCCTTACCAGCGAATTCGCAAGGCCAACTGCAATTGTCGCGGATTGCTGTTTTCGGCAGTGATCGTCCCGAATGCTTGACTCGTAACTACGGTGTTCGGCGCAGCGAAGCTAGGGTGATTGAAGACATTAAACGCTTCCGCACGAAACTGAAGGTTGAGGGATTCAAAAATAGGCGTGTTTTTAATTAGCCCAGCATCCCAGTTGTTGTAAATAGGAGCCCGGAGTCCGGCATAATACAACGGCGCGGTGCGCAAATTGAAGAGCGGCTGGGCTGCAGCGCTGCGCACGAACCCGGCGTTAACGTTAAACCATTCGTCCACACTTCGTTGATCGCTGGGCAGCTGAATTTTCGTGGCATCGCCATTGAAGAACACATTGCCGAACCCGAGCGGCTCACCGCTGTAAAGCTGCCAAGTCCATTCCGTTTGCCACCCGCTTATCAACTGTTTGATGACGGGAGCAGGATGCGAGACGAACATCCGCCCGGCGCCGACAGGAAATTCGTAGATGCCACTCAAGACTAGATGGTGCCGCCGGTCGTACGGCGAAATACTGCGGTACGGCATGGCATCGCCCGGATTCAAGTACGTAACGGCCTCCATCAGTTTGGAGTAGTTATAGGCACCCAAAAGCGAATAGCCTTGCGAAAACCTTCGCTCCGCCCGCACTTGCAAGGCGTGATACCACGAATAACCCTGGTTCGTGAGTACCGTCATGGAGCCGAACTGCGGAAACGGCTTGAGAAGCTGCTGCACGGGAACCGTTTGCGCAGCAAGCGTCGTGCCCGGAAGCGACGGATAGAACGGATTTGGAACTTGGGCAGTTAAGCGGTTGATCAACGTCTGGTCGCGATAAGGTAAAGTGCTCAGGTACTTATCTGGAAGCGCATTCAAATCGCGGGATATCGGCAGCCGAACCACCCGGCTACCTGCGTAGGCGATCTCTAACAGAATTTTTTGAGGAAGGAGCCGCTCGATACTGATGTTCCAACGCTGATTGTATGCGGATTCCAGGTTTGTGTTGAAGAATGCGATGTTGTTACCGAGGTAAGTGTTCGGTCCTAACGAATTTCCAGGGGGCAGCAAAATTCCGCTCGGAAATGGGTTAGCCAAACTGGCTGTGAACGTTTGGCCATTGTTGATCGTCGGTACTATGAACGTAGATTGGTTATAGCCCAGTTGCTGGGGCAGTGTTCCGAATGGCTCTCCAATCGGCAGATAGTAAATGCCGTATCCTGCGCGAATGACAGTATTTTGCCAGGCAGTATACGCGAAGCCAACACGCGGCATGAATTTCCGGGCATCGGCATTCCACAATTCGCGCGGTTGGCCATTTACTCCGGCGAAGAGCAGCCCGCCGCGGGCATTAAAGCTGGAAGGTGGTACCTCGGGAATCGGGTTTGCTGCATAGTTACTTTGTGCCGCCGCCGTTACTGCGAGTGGAGCGTTCGGATCGAAACCTCGAACACTGCGGTTGTAACGCTCAGTCAGAGGAATTTCGTATTCGTATCGCAAGCCGAGCGTCAACACTAGCTTTGGAGTGACACGCCAGTTGTCCTGAATATAAGTTCCCCAAAGCGGCGATTGAGCCGCCAAGCTGTCGTTGTAGTCTACCTGCCCGGAGGTCGGAATTCCGAGCAGCAGGCTCGCGTAACCTTGGCCAACACCGCTGGGAGACGTTGCGGAGTTGTCGAGCGGCCCGTTTGTGTATACAGGATTGAAGGTGAAGGTCGGAGTTGCGCTGCCAAACGAGTACCGGTCGTCCCTATAAAGACGCGCGTCAAACCCAAACTGAAAGTAGTGACTCGCGAACGGATGAGATACGCCGATGTTGAAGGCATGAATGTCGTTCGTGTACACGAGTGCGCTGTACGGGTTGATGGTCGCAAGCCCGGCGACATTGACGGTTGGGAAACCCTCCGCGAGGGGACTACGGAATGAGAGCTGTTTCACAAGACTGGCGGGAAAACCGAGGCTCGTCAGGTCGACAGATGTTGTTTTCGCATTTCCTTGAACCGGATGGCGATTGTACCCGTAATTAGCATCTACCACCCACGTGGCGCTAGGAGTCCAGACTGCATCGAATAACAGACTTGTTGGACCACTGTAGAAGTAAGCGCCGCTTGCCGCATTTTGAAAATAATCGTTATAGGGGCCTTCTGTTTTGTGGCTGTGAACATAATGCCCCGAAATACGGAAATGCTCCGAGATAATATGATCCAGACGCAGCGTTTGGTCGTAGTATACTGTCGGATCTGTATTGTTTTGGTTCACGTAGTTATTGGTTCCATCGGGCGTTCCCGGTGCATTTGGCAATGGATATAAGTTGGTAAGTGCGGCGGCGATCGGATCGATCCTCGAAGGCGGAATGATATTGTTTGTGAACGGAGCCCGTGAGAACCGGCCACCGCCGGCCGGCGCGATTGTCGAGGGATCGTAGATCTGATACTGCGGTCCTACATTCAATAAGGCCGAGAAGTCGCCGCGCCGCTCAGCCGGGGTTGGAACAGTTCCCGTAAAGGGATTCAACGGCAGCTTTTCGTCGTATCGTTCAAAGGAATAGAAGAAGAAGGTCCGATTTGCGCCGTGATAGATCTTCGGGATGTAGACAGGCGCCCCAGCCGTGATTCCCGTCCGCAGATCATAAAAACTGCCAATTGCTTGGCCCGCCCTGTTGGCAAAAAATCCATTCGCATAAAAGGATGGCCTCCGGTCGAAGAAGTAAGCACTGCCGTGAAACTGGTTTGTGCCGGACTTGAGAACCAGGTTCAGAGTTTCGCCCGATGTGTATCCTACGCTTGCATCGTATGCCGTTTCGGCTTTTACTTCCGTGACCGCATCGACAGGCGGTTGATGAGAAATGCCCTCTTTCGCAGCATTTACAGTCTGCATATTAGGAACGCCATCGAGCGTCATCTCCGTAGTGCCCAGAGGCGCCCCATTAATGCTCAGATACGACGAAATATAGGGCAGCGTCGCCTGCTGATACTTTACTCCGCTCGGGTACCCTTGATTCACTCCGGGCAT
Organism: Acidobacteriaceae bacterium; assembly: GCA_019246575.1. Next base: position 870 of record JAFAQG010000590.1, on the reverse strand, counting down.
GAGCATGAAGAGCGTGCGAGGATTTCCATAGGGGGTTGGCAGCTCTTCCGCGTTGCGGCGGTCCACTACGTTGCCGACGTTTGCAGTTTCGGTTTCCAATAGAGGGGTTGTGGCCGAGACAACCGTTTTCTCGGTCACAGTTCCAAGTTCGAGAGTGATGTCGAGCGGCACGCGGTCACCGGACCGAACCTCTAAATCGACTCGCTGGAACGTCTTGAACCCGGCCACTTCCACGGACACACGGTACCTGCTCGGCACAAGAAAGAGCAGTTCGTAATTGCCTTGCTCGTTTGTTTGCGTTTGTATCGCTACGTTGGTTGTCTCATCCGTTGCGTTTACGATTGCGTTCGGGATAACAGCACCGCTGCTATCTAGGACTCTCCCCACGATACCGCCACGAGATTCCTGGCCGAGGATGGGCGAAGCCAGAAAGGTGCATACAACCACAGCAAATGCCAGAGAGCATCGGAAATGCATAGAGACTTCCTTCGGTGTTAGGAATCGTGCCCTGATTGTGAGAATCTTAAGGGTCGCGGCTGTTGTTTGTCCATTAGAAAAGTTAGACAGTAGACGTCAGGTTTACTGACAATGCCCTTTGCGTTCAATACTCGCAATGGGGAACAATTATCAACGTTCGAAGGTCGTACCACCTTGAATGAGAGCCTCGGCTGTCCATGCGAGCATCCAGAACATGTTCTCCAATGGCTTTTTCGAAGTGGTACCGTGCACGCGGATATAGCCGTCCGGAGGCAACCTATCGCGCGCAGTGTTCTCAATGAGCCATTGCCACGCGGAGTTCACTTTCGTTTTATATTTCGCATCGACGTCTGCCGGCACAACCTGGGCGGAACGAAGGTCCAGATAAAGCAG
>JAFAQG010000380.1 GCA_019246575.1 Acidobacteriaceae bacterium | reverse complement strand
CATATCCGTGATAATCTTTTGCCCAACCATTTCGTTTAGCCAACACGTGCGCTTCGTGCGGCAACGCTCCGGGAATCGTTTTGATGTGCCATGTTTTGCCCTCGTCACTCGAAAGCGCGACAAACGCGCCATGCTCCGTAATACCGGCAGGCTGCTTGCCTTCCCTGTCCTGCCAGTCCGAAGCAAAAAAGATACGGCCGCTCGCAAGCCGCATCATGTATGGGCGCTGGTTATTTCCGAGTGCGGGGAATTGCGACTTAGTAACTGTCCAGGTCTTTCCAGCGTCGCGCGAGATCGATTTCGGCATGAATCCCTCGATATTCGTGTTCTTGCCGCCCATGCCGAGAATACTGCCGTCCTTCAACATGACAAATGTGGTGTGGTGTCCGCCCGTGCGGCCCTGTGTGTCAAACCAGCTCTTCGCGCCGTCATCGCTCGCCCATAACAAAGACTCGCCTCCGATTGCGTCACTCGCTAGATACATCCGGCCGTTCGGTCCATGAAACGCGCTCGTGATCGGCTGAGGCACAACCGTGCCGATCGGGCCGCGTAGAAATGGGAACTCAGGGATGCTCCACGTCGCACCGCTATCTTTCGAGACTTCCGAACGAAAAGGCACGCCATCGAGCCCGACGCCGCCTCCAAAAAACCGCACGACTCCCTGGTCATTCCAGAGCAGCGCGGATTGGTCGTTGACATCGGCGAAATCATAAAACACCGACGGCATGTCCCACTCCTCGCTCCCAAACCGACGGCGAAATGCGACGAATGTCGTTGAAGGAAGGTACTCTGTTGTGGTCGACGGCGCAGAGAATTCTACAACCAGCACATCGCCATTCGGCATGACGGCGATTCCCGGCGAGTGAATGTGTCCGAAAACACCAGGGTCGATACCCGCCGCCGCGATGGTCTCGGGATCCTCGTCTTCCGGTGGAATCGGAAGCATCGGGCGCTGACGAAACCAGGGTTGGCTCGCATCGACGGTCGTTGTTGAAGCTACGCTTGCGCTCTTTACAAATTGGTGCCAAAGCTGTGGGTCGGTCTCGACCGGCGTCGTCTTCGGCATCGCACCCTGCACGACACGGAAGCCGATGGGATGCCGGCCGCGGAACTCAGGAGCGATGCTGGCCCGATTTGCATTACGTCGGTAGTAAGCGGCGAAGCCCGAAGCACCTTTCGCGTACGGCCCCATAATGCCTCCGCCCCGAACGACTCGCGCCCAACCAGTCGATGGTCCAACCGGGTCGACCTGCGGCTGTGGATCGTAAGAGCCGTACCAATCAAAAACCCACTCAGCCGCTTCGGATTCCATATTTTTCAGGCCGAAGCTATTCGCCTCGCCCGCTTTCAACGGCGCATCGCCGCCACTCGCGAATAACTCTGATGATCCGGCTCGCGCAACGTATTCCCATTCCGCCTCCGTCGGCAGCCGGTATGGACGTCCCTCTTTCTTACTAAGCCACTCGCAAAATCCAACAGCATCGGACCAGCTGACACCTGTAACGTAGGGCGGAAACGGTCCCATCTCCTGATAATCCATGCGGAACCGGACATACTGCTCAGTTGTAACTTCCGTCTCGGACATGTAGAAATCGTGGGAGATAGTTACTTCGTGTACGGGCCTCTCATCGTAATCGCCGTTCCGCAAACCTTCATACTGGCCGAGCTTGCGCGCATCCGTGAGGCGCTCGTTGCCCATCCGGAACTTGCCCGCGTGAACACGGACCATCTCCATACCGATAGAGTTTGTATATCGGGTAGGGTCGGTCCGCCAGCCGATACCTGGCAGAACACTCGCCAACATAGAAAGGATGAGTAGAGCCTTACGCGAGACCATGATCAGGAAATTACAGCCTACGCCTTGTCCACCGGGAAAATGAAAATTGACCGCGGCGGGCCGTATGCGTCAAACCACTTCCGAGAGCAGTTTGCCCTGCGACAGGCGCGCTGAAAAGCCCAGCTTCGCCCCGAGCGTTGGCACGAGGTCGACGGATTCGACCCGCCGGTCAACTACGACGTTCTCGCGAATCCCGGGTCCCACCGCCATCAGCCACGTTGTGCGAGATAGCGCGTCACCTGTGCGGTGATGCTGAAAACCGTTCCCGCCTGCGTCGCCGTCGGAATCACGTCCGAAGTCCGGCAGAATGAACATGTTGGTCTTACCCGTATACTCGGGCTCCGATTGAATCGTGTTCCAAAGCTCGGCACAGAGCCGGTCCGTGCGTTGGATCCCCTCTATATACAGCGAAAACGCGCCCGAGTGCGCAACGTCGATGTCGTGCAGTGTGATCCAGAGCAGGTTCGGAGCAAGTCGGCGCATTAACTGTTTCGCTATGTAGACAGACAATTCATCCGGGCTAGTCAGCGTTTTTGCGTGCGCCGTGAAGTCACTTACCGAGAGCTTGAGTATCTCTGCCATCCGATGCAGCTCAATTTCACTGCCTTTCAGCTTGGGGGCGT
>JAFAQG010000336.1 GCA_019246575.1 Acidobacteriaceae bacterium | reverse complement strand
GGCGCAGCTTGTTGCGACGACCGCCCGTGGGCGGATGGTACGGCGTCATCTGCAGCACCGCAGGGCGCGGCTTCAACGTTTGTTGCTCGACCCGCGATGCGACCGTCGCCCCTTCTGCTGAATTATTGGACAGAACGAACCTCCACGGCGCGGGCGTGCGCCTCTAACCCTTCCGCACGAGCAAGAGTCGTGATAGTTGGAGCGAGCTCCTGCAATGCGCAGGTTGATAACTGCTGAATCGCAATTACCTTTACAAAGTCCGCGGCCGATAACCCGCCGCGCAGGCGCGCCACACCGTTGGTCGGCAGTACGTGACTAGGGCCGGAGGCGTAATCGCCTGCCGATTCGGGTGTATTCGGGCCGAGGAAAACGGTTCCTGCATTCTGAACATAAGGAAGCAGCGAGGCATCGTGCAAGCTCAAATGCTCCGGCGCCTGCAGGTTCGCCCAGGCCACAGCGTCTTCGATGCTACCGATCACATAAATGACGCTGCTACTTTCGATCGAGCCGCGCGCCGTCTCGGCCGTAGGGAGCGTTTCGAGTTGCAACTCGATCTCCCGCGCAACCGCATTCGCCAGATCGATAGACGTTGTCACGAGAATCGCACTGGCGCTGGTGTCGTGCTCGGCCTGAGCGAGCATATCGGCAGCGATAATCTTGGGATCTCCGTCTGCGGCCAGAATGAGAATTTCGGTAGGTCCCGCGACGAAATCGATACCGACCTCACCAGCTAGCAGACGTTTTGCCGCGGCGACATACCTGTTCCCGGGTCCGACGATCCGGTCGACGCGCTCGATACTCGCAGTTCCGAACGCCATTGCGGCAATCGCGTGCGCGCCGCCGACGCGATAAATCTCTGTTAGACCCAGGATGTGCGTGCAACCGAGAATCTCGATGGAAGGATGCGGCGAAGTTACGCAGATCCGACGGACGCCGGCGGTCTGGGCGAGCACAGCGGTCATTAGCAGAGTTGAGGGCAACGGATACCGGCCCGAAGGTACATAGCATCCGACCGCTTCGAGCGGGCGCACGATCCAGCCCAGCTTGCGTCCGGGACTGAACTCTTCGAACCGTTCCTTTGGCAACTGTGCTTCGGCGAACTGGCGAATGTTGCGGATGGCGACTTCCACAGCCGACCGCACTGCGTGACTCATCTGTTCGGCAGCGCGCTCCAGTTCGGCCGGGGAGACGCGCAGAGGACGATCGCCGAGACCGTCGAGTTCGCGCGCATAACGCAACAGCGCGGTATCGCGATCCTCGCGGACGGCTTCGATTATCGGCCCAACCACGGCATCGCATTCGGGGTCCCTGCGACGATGGTCAACACCGATATAGCCGAGCTCGCGCCAATCAAGAATCTTAATCATTGCCGGTCACATCACAATCTTGTTCAGCGGATACTCGACGATGTCCTGCGCGCCGGCATCCTTCAGCCTCGGGATTATCGTGCGCACGGTCGATTCGTCGAGAATCGTATTCACGGCCAGCCATTCCTGATCGCTGAGCTGCGAAATGGTTGGATTTTTCAAGGCCGGGAGAACGGACAAGACTGCCTCGAGGTCGCGCCCCCGCACGTTCAGCATGAGTCCCACTTTGCCCAATGCGTTGATCGCGCCTTCGAGCAGCATGCGGACATCTTCGAGCTTCCGCCGTTTCCACTCGTCAGTCCATGAATCGCGATTCGCAATCAACTGTGTGTTCGATTCGAGCACCGTTTCTATGATCCGCAGCTTGTTGGCGCGCAGCGACGACCCAGTCTCTGTTACTTCTACGATGGCATCCGCAAGTTCGGGCGGCTTCACTTCCGTCGCACCCCAACTGAATTCCACTTTGGCGCGAACGCCGTGTTTTGCAAGGTATCGTCTTGTGGTCGAAACCAACTCGGTGGCGATGACCTTTCCCTGAAGATCCTGGACGCTGCGGAAGGGCGACGCTTCAGGGGCCGCGAGCACCCAGCGCACTTTCCCAAAACTCTGCTTCGCGTAGATCAGGTCCGCGACGGTCTCGACCTGGGCCTCGCTCTCTTCCACCCAGTCGCGGCCGGTGAGGCCGGCATCCAGCACGCCGTCTTCAACGTAACGAGCCATCTCCTGCGCGCGAATCAGCATGCACTCGATCTCGGGATCGTCGATGGCCGGAAAATAACTGCGGCTGCTCGTCGTGATGTTGAACCCGGCGCGCCGAAAGAGGTCGATGGTGGCATGCTCCAGGCTTCCTTTCGGGATGCCGAGCTTGAGCTTCACTGGCGGGCCCCGTAGACCGCCTCGGGCTGGTAGACCTTCGGCTCGGTTTCCACCCACTCGCCATCCTGCAGGCTGCGATAGAAGCAACTGTTGTAGCCGGCGTGGCAAACTCCAGGGCCAAGCGGCTCAGCTTGCACCAGCAGCGCATCGCCGTCGCAGTCCGTGGCAATGGATTTCAGGTTCAAATAATGACCCGAGCTCTCGCCCTTCGTCCAGAGCTTCTGGCGCGACCGGCTGAAGAAGGTCACGTGGCCGGTGGTGAGCGTTTTCTCGAACGCCTCCCGATTCATGTAGCCGACCATGAGGACGCGCCCGGTGTGCGCATCCTGGACGATCGTAACGATCAGCCCGCTCTGCTTGTCGAAATCCAGCGCATCGGTCACGTGAATGTCTCCTGAAACGAAAAGCCCGCCAGAAGCGGCGGGCTTGACAACCTAAACTCGAGATCGAAAACTCGCCACGCCGGGTAGCTACACCAATACAGGGTGGTGGTGGCGGCTATGAG
>JAFAQG010000243.1 GCA_019246575.1 Acidobacteriaceae bacterium | reverse complement strand
AATATCGACCACATCCTTCAGGTGAACGAGCAGCAGCCTGTCTCGATATTTCTCGATGGCTTTGGCCGGATGGCCGCCGCCGGCGACTGAATGCGCTGTGTCCAAAAGCAGCTTCACGTACTTGGGGTCCGAGGAAGCGAGCACGATGTCGAGATTCGCGGGATGCTCGCTGATTGTATTCAGGTGATTGTGATAGGCGAGGGGAATACCCACATCTGCCGTTCGCTTTCCGAGCTCGGTTAGCACGCTGCCAAGGCGCTTACATTCCTCCGGCGTAACTGCGCGCGGATACGGCTTCAGCTCATCGAGCACCTGAAGGTAAAGACCGCCGGCATCCCGCACAAACTTTGCATTCGCAGCGTGTTTTGCGATCTGGCCAGCGCTGGCGGCCGGATCGATCGATACATCGCCGCTCGAGAGCGCCACAAACGTGAGTTTGTGCTGCTGCAGGATATCGCGCAACTCAACAGGCTTGAACTCCGCCACGGCCTCAACACGAAGTTGAATTCCCTCGAATCCGACTGCGGAGATATCTTCGATCGCCTGCCGCTCTGCGCGCCCCCAAGTTATTCCTGCGTAGCCGAAACGAATTCCCTCTGTTTCCGACAGTGATCCGAATGCGGGAGCAGATAGGCCGAAGGAGGCAAATGGAACGGCAGCGGTCAGGCCGTTGAAGATTCTTCGGGTTATACGCATATCGATATGGATTCCGGGCCGTTACGCTATCGGGGCGGCCGCCTTCGAAGGAGGCGCCGGTTTGCCATCGATCGTTGTCGGCTCCATCAACTCCACGCGCGACCCATCCGGATCGTAGATGTTGACCTGCCGCTTCCTATTGACCCCCACCTTCATCTCGTCCATCTTGAAATCCTTCGAAGCGGGACGCATCTTCAGAATTTCGACCGCCTTCGCACAGTCCGGCACTTCGAGCGCAAGATGATTTTTGGTGCCGTATTTCGTTGGCTCCGGCATCGGGCCGTGCAGCATGCATTCGAGGTAGTCCTTGCCGTCGGGGACCCGCTCATTGATCCAACTTAGGGGCTTGTCCTCGCCGCCACCGCCGCGCCAAGTCTCGTGGAAGCCGAGAATTCCTTCATAGAAGTTCTTCGCCGCGCCTACCGATCCGATCAGCACGCCTACGTGCGGAATATGATCTGAAATTCTGGTGCTCGGCATGAATTTCCCTTTCGCCTTTGCAGTCCAACTGTCGGGCTGATACTCGACAATCTCCACCAGATTGCCATCGGCGTCAGTAATGTTGTAGTTTTTGTTGCCGGTCTTGCCCTTGGGAACCGTGGCCGGCACCTTGACGCCCTTGGCGGCCAGATAGTCGCGCATCTTTTGAGCGTCGTCGGTATAGAACGAGACGTGATTCAGCATCATATCGCCGCGGGGTTTTTCGGCGAACAGTTCGATGTACTGACGATCATTGATTTTGATGAACGCGATTCGCACATCGTTCGAATCCGGCTTCTTCAGATTGAAGACTTCCTGGTAACCCAGGAAGTCGGTCCAGAATTCGCGAGCCTTCTCCAGGTCCGAGACATAGAAGGCGATATGCGCGATGCCCATAATCTTTGGGCGCGATGGATCCACGGCGCAAATGGGCATGTTCGTCGCGATGAGGCAAGTGGCCAGGCATGCCAGAGCAGGGATCTTGTGCATTTTGAATCCTAGTGCTTCTTGATCTGAGGCAGGCCGACCGAGCCGATGTCGCCGTGCGTCAGCGTCTCCCAATCCATATGGTGATTGACGCCCGTCGGACGATTTCCGGGAATCACGGTAGCCATTTTCGGCAAGCTGTTTCCGAGCCGATTGTGAAACTCGTTGTATGCGATCTCCCAGGTCGGGTGGAGATTGAACTCAAGATTCTCAGGCGGCTTTGCATTGTTGGGCGGCAGATATTGCGCTTGAAATTCCATTGCTGCCATCATGCGCTTACCCTGTTCGCCGTACAGATCGATGCCTTGTTGACGCGCTGTTTCGGCGGCGTTCACCATGCCTGCAAACGCCATATTTGCGTGTTGTGAATCGCGTGCCGTCTCCTGCAGCAACCCGTCAACAAATTCCGGCGTGAAACCCTTGTTGCCCCAGATCGCCATTCCGCAGCCAGCCGCCTGGAGCGGCTTCGGTCCATCCCTCTTCAGATAAATGATGGCAGGAGTTCGTCCGCGCCAGATTCTAACTCCCCAATCAAACGCAGCACGATCATCGTTGAATACTCCGATTGCAATCAGCGCTTCACTGATGGTTTCCTCTTTGTTGCCGTTCTCACATGTGCCGTGAATGAGCGAGGGCAGATACTGCGTTCGCAGCATGTTCTGAAACTTCGCGATATCGGAATCGCGCCAATTCTTATAGCTGTACCGAATGATCTCCGCGGCTCGCGGCCACACGTCGCCCGTCCACGAGGCCTGCACTTGCCCATTGGCATTCGTATGGCCCCCCGTTAAGGTGTTTGACCATGCATTCATGATCTTCACCGTGTTCTCGGCGTAAGTCTTGTTTCTGGTGATGTACCAGAGCAGCGCCTGAGCGTAAGCTGCCTCGCTATCCGCCTGCTCATCCTTGCAGCCAAGATCGGGATTGGAATACGACCCGCATTCCACTGTCGCGCGCGGATGCGGTGTGTAATCCAAAGTAGCCAGTTTATGGGACTTCAGGGCTTCGAATGCAGTCTTTTGCGGCTCTTTGCCTGCCATTACGCGCGCCCTGATCTCATCCAATTGCGCGCGGTTCACCAGGACGCCGGGATGCACAAAGTCCGCCGCTTTTGCAGGCATGCCGCTGGTATCCGGGGCCGTCGAAACCGGCGCGTTCTTGTACAACGGATTGGTGGTGTCGTCGGTCCCCTTC
>JAFAQG010000138.1 GCA_019246575.1 Acidobacteriaceae bacterium | reverse complement strand
GGAGCGGTGATTGGAATGGCTGCGCCGCACGCCAGTCTGGACGGCGCCTGGCAGACGTATCGCGCGGCATACCAGGTCCTCCCAACCACTGAAGAAGCTCGAGATCGTACGTTTGTGATTCTTGGGACATCGCATTACGGCGCGCCGGAGCGCTTCGGCCTCACTCGAAAAACCTTCGTCACGCCTCTCGGTGAAACCAGAACTGCCGTTCCGCTCGTCGATGAGCTCGAACAAGCTGCTCCCGGCGCGGTTCGGATGGAAGATTACTGCCATGCTGTCGAGCACTCGATCGAGTTTCAAATCGTTTTTCTTCAGCATCTCTATGGCCCAACAGTCAGAGTCTTGCCGATCCTTTGCGGTCCATTCGTCAAGAGCATCTACGAAGGAGGAATGCCCGAAGATTCCGAGCCCGTCGCGCGATTCTTCGATGCGCTCGCGAACATCTCGGCAAGAGAAGGCAACCGCCTGTTTTGGGTGTTGGCCATCGATATGGCGCATATAGGCGTGCGCTACGGAGATGCGATCCGGGCGACTGCGAACGCGGGCGAGATGCTCGCCGTCGAACAGCGCGATCGCGAACGTATCCAGCAGGTGAACACGGGCGATATTCGCAACTACTGGTCGCTCGTCCAGGACAGACACGACGACCTGAAGTGGTGTGGCTCCTCGCCGCTCTACACCTTCATGAAGACCAATCCGGATGCGCGCGGCACTTTGCTCGATTATCATCAATGGCAGATCGATCCGCACAGCGTCGTGAGTTTCGGTGCAATCGGGTTTCAGTAAAGCGTCGAATTCTCGTGAACTCAGGACAGAGGACGGGCAAACTGTTTCTGATCGGGGCCGGTCCGGGCGATCCGGAGCTGCTCACGCTGAAGGCTGTACGTGCGCTCGGCGAGTCAGACGTTGTGCTCTACGACCGCCTGGTCAGCCGTGAAACGCTACGCCATGCCAAGGCTGACGCGGAACTGATCTATGTCGGCAAGCATCGCGGTGAGCAGGAACACAAGCAGGGCGAAATCTTTGACCTGATCCGCACACACGCGCTCGCCGGAAAAACCGTTGCGCGTCTCAAAGGCGGCGATCCGATGGTCTTCGGCCGCGGGGCGGAGGAATGGGCGCAAGCGCTCGAAGCCGGCATCGAAGTCGAACTCATTCCCGGTGTGAGCTCGGCAATCGCTGTACCAGGCATGGCTGGCATTCCCCTGACCTTCAGACGAAATTCCCAGAGCTTCGCGATCATCACAGGCCATTGCCATCAAGGCGTCACACCGGAATGGACGCGATACGCACTCGTAGACACGCTCGTCATTCTCATGGGAGTGAAAAACCGCGTAGCAATCGCGGCTGGGCTGATCGCCGCCGGACGCAGTCGTATGGAACCTGCGGTGTTCGTCGAACGTGGCACAACGTCGGGCCAACGCGTCGTCGAAACCACCTTAGGCGACATCGCCACCGGCTCGGTTGAAGTACACAGTCCCGCAGTGTTCGTCGTAGGCGACGTTGTCCGGCTGCGGCAACGGCTTGCGCCTACATCGCCGCGCCGCTAGCCCGGATATCTCACGAAATTAGTGGCAAAGAGCCGCCGAATCTGGCATAAACATTTGTGGCAACAGATGTTTAGAGGACCAGAGGAGGCGGCTCTTGCTATGACAGAGTGTACCCAATCGAGTTTCGGGTTTGCAGGCGCGTGGTCGCGATCAGTGGTGGCGCGCTTCGATGGAGGAAAGATCACCTCGGATGCGGGCGGTCTGCTGTTGCGCGAGGTGGACCGGCGCATCGGGCTGTTAAGCCGCCTCAGTGATTGTTTTCTGGACGGCCGCGAGCAGAGTCGGGTACGGCACAGCGTGCGGGAGATGGTTTCGCAGCGGGTCTACGGGCTGGCGTTGGGTTACGAGGATCTAAACGATCATGAACAATTGCGCGAAGATCCGCTGCTCATGCTGCTGGCCGGCAGCGCGGATGCGGAGAGCCCATTGGCAGGAAAAAGCACGCTGAATCGTCTGGAGTTGGCCGGAAAAGTGGGCGAGGAAGACCGCTACAAGAAGGTGCCCTATGCTGCGCAAGCCATCGACCGGGTACTGGTCGACGTTTTCCTGGAAGCCCATGCCGAGGGGCCGGAGGAGATCGTGATCGATCTGGATACCACCGATCTGCCGTTGCACGGCCATCAGGAGCAGCGCTTCTTTCACGGATTTTATTACCACTACTGTTATCTGCCGCTCTACATCGTCTGCGGCGAACACTTGCTGGGCGTACGGCTGCGACCTGCCAATATCGACGCCAGCGCCGGTGCGCTCGAGGAAGTGGAGCGCATCCTAAAGCAGATCCGGCAGAGTTGGCCACAGGTAAAAATCATTCTGCGTGCCGATTCCGGGTTCTGCCGCGAGTCGCTGATGAGCTGGTGTGAAGCGCATCAGGTGGAGTATGTTTTCGGCTTTGCACGCAATGAGCGCTTGCGGCGCATCATCGATCCGCAGATGCAGCAAGCGGCGGCGCTCCATCGCGAGAGCGGCCACGCAGCGCGGGTCTTTACCGAGTTCGCTTACCAAACCAACGACAGTTGGAGCCGGCCGCGACGTGTGGTCGCCAAAGCCGAGAAGGTCGAGGGCAAAGAAAATCCACGCTATGTGGTCACCTCGCTGGAGGCTGCGAACTGGCCCGCGCGCAAGCTGTATGAAGAACTGTACTGTGCTCGTGGCGACATGGAGAACCGTATCAAGGAACAGTACTCGTTGTTCGCCGGGCGAGTCAGCGCGGCCAGCCTGCGAGCCAACCAACTACGCCTGTATCTTTCCGCCGCTGCCTATGCGCTGATGAGCGCCTTTCGCCGGCTCGCGCTTTGCGGCACAGCTTGGGCGCGGGCGCAATGCGACACCATCCGCTCGCAGTTGCTCCGCATTGGCGCTCAGGTGCGCATCACAGCGCGCAAAGTCTGGATCTCGATTGCTAGCGGTTATCCGCATTGGCGTGTCTTCGCGCAGGCACATCAGCAGCTGCGCTGCTAAACCGAGTACGCTGTATAGTTCTTTGACAACTTTGTCTTCTCAAGCGGTCGTTCGATGGCGGAGCTTGCCCGAAAGCGCCATTGGGCTGCCTTTTGGCCCGATCTTCGCATCGCAAGGTTCTCTGGTTTGATGCTGCCGGCGCAGTTCGGCTTTAAACCGTCACTGGTGAGATATCCGGGCTAGGACCGGGTTCATTGTTATGCGCGGATTGAAAGGCACTCGCAGAAAGCGTTCGTCGAGCCGTTTGATTTCGCGACGAAAATCTCAGTGACGCAGATTGCTGAAGAGGACGCGGTTGCGTTTTAACGCCTCTTCGAAATCCGCCCAGATCAGTGGAGGGACCCGCTCGGCATCGAGCCCCGCCCGGTTCAAGCCCATTCGCTTTGCCGTGTTCGTCACGGCCTGCAGATCGGCTGGAGCGATGCCGCGCACCCGTTCCAGAAGATCCGCCGGCGTAAAGTCGTCGGCGAGACGAATCGGGTGCAGGAATCCTTGGATTAGCCTGAGGTAGCCGGCATCGTCCGGAACGCCAAGCT
>JAFAQG010000519.1 GCA_019246575.1 Acidobacteriaceae bacterium | reverse complement strand
GAGCTGCGTAAAATCGTCATTCAGTCGTTCGATTAGCTTCAAAACAACGTGGCGGTTCGTCTCGGTATCGCGCGCCAGATACACATCCGTCATGCTGCGGCTGAGCTTGCGGATCACTTCGTATTTGCCGAATCGTTGCACCTGGCTCATTTGGAGAGTGCGTCCTTCGACTTAAGTCCGTTCCGCTCGACCACGTTGTTTTCGAGGACCGGGTGAGCCTCGCCCTGGATCTCGATACCTCGGCGAAGGGAGTGGGGCGTGCGGCCGTTCTCGACGATCCAGTTCCCGACGAGACGCGGCGTGCTCTGTCCCCCGACAATTACTCCCGGGCCGGTATTGGCATGCAACGAACTCGCAAGCAAGCTGCCCGAAGAATTGCCGTCGAACTGCACTCCGGCTTCCGTCGCACCGGATACGTCCATATCGATAAGGGCGATGGATGAGTCGGTCACCGCTACACCAACACGCAATGGATGCGCCGCCGCATCGGCTACGATCTTTAAACCTTCAACCCGGACATCCTTTAGCCCCCTGGCAACAACCGCGGCATTCGCTTCAGAACCCGCAGCAGGATCGATGCGGAGTATTGCGGCGTGCGGAGTAGTTGCGATCACGTTCACATGTTCTTTCAACTCCAGCGGACCGAAATACTCGCCCGCAGGCACGTCGATTGTGTCATCGGGTTGTGCAGAAGCGACGGCGGCAAGCAAACTGTGGGGATCCGCGGCGTTCGCCGCAATGTGCGTCGGTGTGTGAGCGTGCACCTCTTTCACGGGCGCAGCTGCCGGGCGCGGTATTAGCCGCTCCAACACGGCCCAAAGCAGAATGCCCAAGGCCATTCCCATCAGGAACAGCGCTGCACCACTGAGCGCACGTTTGACACGTTCAGGCTCCGATTTCATACGCGTGATTGCGTGCCGCGGCCTGGCCTCGATCAGCGCGGCAGATTCACCCACAAAATCCGGTCCCGCTACAAACACGACGCTGATATTGTCTTGTCCGCCTTCGGCATTGGCCGCTTGAACGAGCTGGTGCACTGTGGCTTGGGGATCGCCATTATATTGCTCGACGATGGAATTGATCTGCAAGGAGGTCAATACGTCGCTTAATCCGTCGCTGCACAGCAGCAATGCGGCATCGGGTCGGAATAGAAAGGTCTTGATCTCGATAAATTCGGGATCGTCGATCTCGCGATGATGTGATCCCACATCGCGAAACACTTCATTCCGGCGCGGGTGGCGCATAGCATCCACCTCGCTCAACTCACCCCGCTCTTCCAGCTCTCCGACTGGTGAATGATCCGAAGTAATCTTACGCAATGCGCCATTGCCATTCCAGGTGAGGTACAGACGAGAATCGCCCACGTGCCCGACTGTGACGCGGTCCTCTTGCGCAACTGCCAGCGTGAGAACACATGCCATCCCCTGCCATTCCTTATTACTGGCCGCCAGTTCAACGATGTAGTTATTCGCACGCGTGATGGCGCGCCGGATGGATATTTCGATATCTTCGCGTCCATCGAGCGCGAGCATCTCTTGCTCGATAATCTTCAGCGCCGTCTCCGCGGCCAGTTCGCCCGCCGCATGCCCGCCGAGCCCATCGACTACCAGGAAGATTCCGTGCGCCTCATCGGCGAGCACGCGATCTTCGTTCACGGTCCTTTGCAGCCCCGGATCGGTTGCGCATGCAGTGCGCCATGCTGCGGCTGTCTTCATCGCGTGCGCGGTCCGCGCCAATTAAATACTACGAACATCAGCGTGAAGAGGAGCAGCATCCAGTCCAACACATGATGAGCGGACAACATGGGCTACCTCCGTGCTTCGAAGGCCAGCGTGAGCACTTCGCCCACGCCTATATCGGCACGCGGAGGTAAACTTTCTTCCACGCCCTTACGAAGGCGCTTGCCGTTGATCCAGGTGCCGTTTGTGCTCGCATCTGTGATAAAAAATGCGCCTGTCGCGGGATCGCGCCGCAGAACCACGTGTTCCCTCGACACCTCATCGGTCGTGTAAAGCGCCAGATCCATCGCTTGTTCGTCGCCGCCGCGCCCGATTCGGATCTGGTTTTGCGTGACCAGATAAACTTGCGGCCCGGAATCGTCTTCGTAGCGAATCTCGGCATAAACCGCATCGGCCGAGCGCCGCAGTTCCTGGCGCTGGCTGGTGGTGCGGTGATTAACCACTGACGGCTCACGTTCGAGCAGCGTTGTCTTGGTTCCGCGAAAGCCCGGCTCAGCGGTCTCGTTCAGCTCCGAATGAATCTCCACGTCGCCAAGGGGTACTTCTTCGTCCGGCAGAAATTCGATGCTCCAGTCGCGCGCCGCGATCTTGTGCTCTTTGGCTGTTCTACCGCGCCGGCGAACTCCAAGTACAGTGGGAGTCCTGTTCAGCTCCGCAACGCGAGCCCGAAAGGTACGGCGAGCGTCCTCGGCAATCAGGTCGAATACACCCTTGAGCGCCGCGTGGTCCTGGGGGTTCAGGTACACGGTGAATACGCAAGGCATTAGCACGCTATACGTCATCTCGAAGCGGCCCAATTCCATGTTCCGGACCAGTTCGCCGATGATTACGTTTCCAAACAGCTTAGGCTCGCTGATCTTTTCGCTTCGCGATGCCAACCCCGTTCCTTCCCTCCATGACTGACGTTCAGCCTTGCGCCCGGTTTCAATCCGATCCCGCCGGCAGCCCTTTATCAACCCTTCTTAATTGGGTATCCCGTGGCCACGTGAGAGCCAGGCGGAGTGTAGTTTTAAGCTACCAAATCCCGGGAACGATCTTTCCGCCTTTCATTACGTCCTCGAATACGGCGGATAGCAACCTCAATGTTCGGTGGGGTTCTTTTTGAAATGAACAAGGTCATCACGGCAGGGCAGGGAATCAGTGGCGGTAAATAGCGCCGTTTTTCATCACAAAC
>JAFAQG010000508.1 GCA_019246575.1 Acidobacteriaceae bacterium | reverse complement strand
TCGAGATTGGTGTCTTTGTGGTTCTGAAAGACCTCTTTCAGCGAGACAGTCGCATGGCCGTTGTCGATGCTCACATGAACATCGAGCGATTCGATCGACAGAATCGAGCTGTCGGGTTCGTTCGATCCTGACGGAATAATCACGCCCGTGTCGCACAACGACATCGTTGCGCTCACAAGCAGCGTTGCGGCGAGAGAGAACGTTCTCATTCGAAGAGAGCGTTCTCCTGAATGCGCACCAAGCCGTTATCCGTCCCGGCGTAAAATTGCCCGCCGTGCTCGTCGAGCGCGGTCACATTCATGGACGGCAGGCCATTGGTAACAAAGCGCCACCGATCCTCGCCGCGGCGCAGAATCGCAAGGCCATGTCCCGCTGTGCCGGCATACAGAGCTCGGGACGTCGCGAGCATCGCATTTGTGTTTATCTCGAACCGTTTTCCGCTGAAGGCAGAAAAAGAAGTCACATGGCCGTGTTCATCGAAGCGCACAACCCCCGAGCCGTAGGTGCCTAAGTATAGTCTCCCGTCAAAAACGGCAGACGCGGTGATCCAGTTCTGCCGCAGCTCCGAATTCGCCGTTGTGAAACTGGCCTGCACCAGACCGTTCCTTACGGCCGATATGCCACCCAGTGTTCCCGCATATACAGCGCCGTCAAGCTCGGCGAGCGTGTAGACGTGGTTGTTCACCAGACCGTGGAACGCGTACATGCTCGAGAGCGATCCTTTATCGAAAAAGCTCAAACCCGCTGGCGTCGCAATCACCATAGACTGGCTCGCCGCGCCGTCCGTTCGAAACAGGACATCGGTTACGTGGCTCGCGATGACGCCGCTTTCGCGATCGAGCACTTGACGGAGATTTCCATTAGCGTCGAACATCGCAAGTCCATTCGCGGTTGCAACCGCTATTGTGCCCTCGTGCTGGTTTTCCTTAATGCGGTTCACGCAAAACAAGACGTCATCCTCGAAATGAACCGGTTTGCCCGGCTCCCGGCCGTTCACTACATCCAGGCCGCGATCGAAATAGCCGATCCACACGCGGCCGCGCGCGTCTTCGTGGATAGCGGTCACGTGTTCGCTCCGAGCGCCGTCCGATGTCGCCGCAAGGACACGCCCTGCCCCGTCGACCTCCGAAATTTCGTTCGGCGTTACGGCGAATAGAGCATCGCCGGCGTGCAGAAACGCTCTTGCGGTTCGCGCCTCGTTCGGAGACGTGCCGACTTGTGGCCGAGGCAAGCGTGTCTCCAGCGGAACCGCGAGCATTCCTTGATCTACTGTTCCAATCCAAAGCGTCCCGTTCCGTTCCGCAAGCGCTTGCACGAACGCTCCATCCGCCAAATGCCGTGTCAGCTTGCCGCTTGAAATTTCGGCGACGCCCACCGGCGTACCGATCCAGGCGGTGTTCCGTTCGTCTGCTGCTATGGACACCACCTGCATGTCCGGAAGTTCCCGCGTGATGTGAGTGGCAGTTCCAGCGTTCCAGTACCAGACGCCATCTGCGCGGGTTCCGATCCAGACTTGGTCTTCGTCCCCCGCGAGCACTGTCACCTGCACTCTTGCGAACTGAGGATGAAAGAGCCGCAGAGATTTGCCGTCGCTGACATACAGTCCCGCTGTGCCAGTCGCAACGAGCACCTTGCTATTGCGCAACGGCAGCATCGCGGTGATCTTGCGGGCGGGCTCGACTCCCGGCAGCATTTGCCTGAAAACCTTGCCGTCGTAGATGACCACACCGCCGCCCTCACTCGCAATCCAAAGCTCCGGGGTTGGAATCGCCGCGCGTACCGCTAGAGCGACCAGCGGAAACGCCGGCAGTTCGCGCCCGGGCCGCCACGTTTGCTTGAGCTCTCCTTCGCTGAAACGGAACAGAGCCGACCGGCCGCAGACATAGACATCGCCTTGAAACAGTGCCGCGGAACGGAAATCAGTGGCGGTGAGAACGTCGTCGAATCGAGCGGGGCTCGGTCGCAGCGTTACTAACGACATTGCGATCTGCCCTGAGTCTGCGGGCGACTGTGTCGCGACCATCAGGGCGTGATGCGCCGTCTGCCATACGCGAAATGAGAAGAACGCCGCGAGCGCCGCAAGCGATGCGGCGCAGATTACGACAACGCGTCTAATAAGAAAACGCCGCGAGACCCGGGCAGGCACGTTGATTTCATATGGTAGCCGAAGTGGAATCAGCTTCGATTTTTTAGCAGCGTCGCGCGCGAGATAAGCGCCCCGCGCCGCTACTTGTCGACCGAATGCGGCGTGATCATGCCGTGCTCGATTGCGTATCGCGTCAGCCCTGCGGTCGACCGAACACCCAGCGCCTCCATGATGCCCGCTTTGTGATACTCGACTGTTTTGAGCGAGATATTCAAAAGCGCCGCAATTTCTTTCGCCGCTTTCCCTTCGGCTACTAATTGCAGCACTTCTCGCTGCCGCACTGTCAGAGTATCCGCAAACAGCTCGCTCGGATTAACACTGCTTTTCAAGGCTGTATCCGAAATGTTCCGGCGCAGCAAAGGCGTGATGTAAAACCTTCCTTCGAGCACCTGACGAAGTGCCGGTACCAATTCCGCGATCGCGGATTCCTTCAGGATGTATCCCGAAGCGCCGGCACGAAACGCAGCCTGAACATAGCGACGGTCGGTCTGCTGGGTAACAAACACGACCTTGGTTGAGGGTAAGATTTGCAAGACCTGCCGCGCCGCATCGATCCCGTTCAGCAAAGGCATGCCGATATCCAGAAGCATCAGGTCGGGTCTCAGCTTGACGGCCTCCGTAATAAGCGAGTGCCCCTCCTGAACCACGCCCACGATCTCAAAATGCGATGACAGAACGCTGCGAAACCCTTCTACAATCAGCGCGTGGTCATCGGCAATCAGCACCCGAGGTTTTACCATCGGCATCTTCGAAACAGCGACACTAGCCCGCATCTACACGAACCGTGCTCCGGTTCGCCAATCTTTGGATACGCAACGGTTTTGAAATCCATCATACGCCAGCCGCCCGCGACGGCTCAGACGTTCCGCATCGGCCGCTAACCCGTTCAAAATCATTGAGACGCTCTGTCATCCGCGTGCGCACGGAGTGCCGTGCCGGCCCGCCGCTCAGTCTCGGGACCATGCTTCAACGCGTGATATACTCCCGCTGCTACTATGATCCGGAACTCGACGCTTCCGCGGAATTTAATACTGAGCGCCTCGGCCGCCGCTTTCCTGACGCTGACCAGTTGCGCCCCTCTGCCACACGACCCGAAGGAAAGGTACGTTCTGGTGTCGACGAACATCAAGGTGCCGTATTGGCAGGCTGCTTTCCAAGGCCTAAGCCGCGCTGCAACGGAGATGAAGGTCAGAGCCGAGATGGTTGGGCCCGATACCTACGACACCCGCGCGGAACACGATGAATTTCGCCGCGCAGTGAGCGAGAAACCATCCGGCATTCTGGTGTCCGCGGCAGACGCAACTGTCATAACGCCGGACATAAACTCCGCCCTGCAGCAAGGCATTCCGGTCGTCACAATCGACTCCGACGCGCCCAACAGCAATCGTCTCTTTTTTATCGGCACCGATAACTACAATGCCGGAAAACTCGGCGGTAATCTCATGGCGAATCTGTTGAACGGAAAAGGCAATGTGGTGATCTTTACGATGCCGAACCAGGAAAACCTGAACGAACGGTTGCGTGGGTACCAAAGTTCGTTTGACCCGCACTCGGGCATAAAGATCAGTCAAATCGTGGACATAAAGGGTGATCCGACTATCGCCTTTGACACCACGAAGCAGCTGATCTCTTCCAAGTCCAAAGTGGACGCGTTTGTCTGCCTCGAAGCCATCGCGTGTCCTGAGGTTGGCGAGGTCATTAACCGCGAGAATATGGGTGGAAAATTCACGATCGTGGCAATGGATGCCGATCAGCGCACACTCAACTGGATTCAGAAGGGCGTCATTTCGGCAACCGTTGCGCAAAAACCGTACACCATGGCCTACTTCGGCGCCAAGTTATTGGACGGCGTCCACCATCACCCGCCTCCGTCGCTGGTCGAAAATTGGCGTCAGAATTCGTTCTCCCCGTTACCGACCTTCGTCGATACCGGAACTTCCATCGTCAACAAAGACAACGTGGCCAGCGTCATTCAAGAGATTCAGTCCCACAGCGGCGCCCAATAGACCGTGACCGAATCGTTAATATCCGAACCGTTCCCCGACTGAACCTAAGTGATGATCTTGCCTTAAGCTGTTCTAGTTGACGAACAAGCTCCGGTTATAGACCAGCGGACCGCCGACGCGTTCTGCGCGCTCCGCGTCTTTGAGCCGGTGATACGCAACGTCGATCCTGAAACCATACGAATCGTCGATGCCCCTCAAGTAAGCCGCTGGACGACGATCCCGCTCGGCCTCGCGCCGGGCGCTTGCGTAATCCGTCACGAGACTCTGCCACTGTTCATGCAACTCTCGAACGTTTTGCTTCTGCATGGCTCCATTTTGGTTGCAAAGCGCAGAAACTTCACTGGTTTGAAGGTGCTGAAAGTCCCAACCGTAGAACCGTACGCCCTCCTCTCGCACATGGCTGATGGCTTAAGGAGACGGACGAGACTTTCGCCGCTGCCGCCTTGCGACCGGCCCTCACATAGCGCTTGCAGCTGCCTTCTTCAGCGGCTCCAGATCCTGAAGAAATACAAAATAGAACTGCCCTTCGTAACAGACTTTTACCGTCTTCTCGTCGAACCCTGCGCCGCAAGCTTCGATTCGCGCCCCGGTGGGCAATCTGGAAACGGGGCTCAACATGGCCCCGTCGGCAGAAGGCACTATCTGCATCGCGCAGACATCGTTGGATAGAGTGTAAACTCGGCTGAAGGAAACAGGGTCGGGGAGAGAAGCCGCAAGGGCATTCCACATACCGCACCTCCCGTCGGATCTCCCAGAGATTAACACAAATTAAACTCACTTACCAGAAAATTCTCCTAGGATATTCTGCGAGGTGTATACCGGAATTCGGCTGCGCCCCCGGTTTGCTTTCCTCCAGCCCCCGTAAACCGTCGTCCAGGTGAGGTATTTCGGTCTGCCAGAGTCGCTGTTACAGTAATGTTGTGGCGGTGACGGATTCGAGGGACGCTATCACTGGCGGTAGCGGCACGCCCGAAAATCTGGAGGCGCGCATTGCCGAACTGGAAGGTTTAATCCGGCGCTACGAGGACCGGCTCGCCCGTTACGACCGGGTGTTCTTCCACAACCCCATGCCTGCCCTGCTGTACGACGCCGCAACCCTACACATCCTGCAGGCAAATGATGCGGCACTGGATCTCTACGGTTACGATCGCTCCCAAATCTGTTCCTTGAATATTCTCGATCTGTTCGCGCCGTCGGACCTGGAAAATGGCCTCGAATGGAAACGGCATCTTGCAAGTCCAGGCGATTCTTTCGGGCCTGTCATTCACCGGGGCGCCGCGAATCGCGAAATCATCGCGCGCATGATCGTTTTCACGTTGCCCATCGACGGTGTACACGCGCGCGCGGCAATGGTTCAGGACGAAACTGCCCGGCACAATGCTGAAGAAGCACTGCGCGCCAGCGAAGGGCGATATCGCGAGCTGTTTGAAAACGCGAACGATGTGATCTTCCTGCACGATCTCAAGGGAAGCATCATGGCCGTTAATCGTGCGGCTGAGTATCTCACCGGGTACTCACGCGCGGAGGTGCTCGGCCGTGATTTTGCAGAGTTGCTTGCGCCTGAGGCGCGCGATCAGATGCGCGACAGCATCCGTGCGCATCTCGGCGGCAGCACCACGCAGCATTACGAACTGCCGATCGTCTCTAAATTCGGAACCCGCCGCTTTCTCGAGGTCAGCACGCGGATCATTTATCGACGCGGCCGTCCGGTCGCAATTCAGGGCATCGGTCGCGATGTCACTGAGCGCAAGCTCTCGCAGCAACGTCTGCTTGAATCCGCGCATGAGCTGCAGATGAAAAATGAGGAACTCAGTACCGCGCTCCGCCTGGCCCGCGAGGCGACGCAGTTGAAAGAACAGTTCCTCGCTAATACATCCCACGAGCTGCGCACGCCGATGAACGGCATCATGGGCATGATCAACCTGCTGAAGGATACGGCTCTAACGGGCGAACAGCGCGAGTATGTCGAGGCCGTCGATCAGTGCGCGGGCGATCTGCTGACGATCATCAACGATCTGCTCGATCTCTCACGGATCGAGGCTGGAAGATTTTCGCTCAACGAAGAGCCCTTCGATATCCGGGAGAGCCTCAAATCGGTCATTCGGATGCTACGCTTGAAAGCCGGCGCGAAAGGCCTTACGCTCACATACGATATCGATCCCGCTTTGCCGGCATATCTCTATAGCGATTGTGTCCGCTTTCGCCAGATTCTCATCAACCTTGTTGCGAATGCCATCAAGTTCACCCAAACCGGCGGTGTGCATATCCGGCTGCACTGTGCGGGCCAAAACCTCCTGTGCGAGGTCATCGATTCGGGGATCGGCGTCGAGGAAGCCGTCCGCGAGCGGATCTTTGAGGCGTTTTTTCAAGCTGATGGCACCACGCGACGCCGCTTTGGCGGTACCGGGCTCGGGCTGACGATTTGCAAACAGTTGGTCGAGATCATGGGCGGACAGATTGGCACCCGAAATAATGACCGGGGCCCCGGCGCGACATTTTGGTTCGAGCTACCGTTGCGATCCGTCGAACCCGCCGGCGCAGGTCATCTCGTCCGGGCCGCAACCGAGATCGGTTGATCGGTTTGCAGCGCGTGATCGGCCCGAATCTGGCGTTTTTTCTGGCCATCACAGGGATACTGGCCATCTATTGTGAGTTCATTCGCCCCGGGCGCATCTTGCCCGGCGCAATTGGCTCAGCCTGCTTGGCATCCGGGATCTATTCTTTATGGAGACACTCGCCTGGCCGGACCGGATTGGTGCTCATGGCCACCGCCGCGCTTCTGTTTATCATCGAAGCCGTTTCGTACACGCACTTTGTCGCCGGCATCTCGGGCACGGTGGCCTTTGCCGCCGGTTCATGTGTCTTATACGCCGGCTCGCGTCGAATCGCCCCCGCTCTCGGCATCTCCTTATCCGTAGCCTTCGGCGCAACCACAACCCTGCTGGCCTACGCTGGTCGGAAGGCCCGCGAAAACAAGCGTTCCGATCTGTGACTGTGTCCGGAGCCATCCAATCGGAACATACGACCCTTACCCCACGTCATTACTTTTGATTCCTATGCGCCTGCTACTTTCAGCCGTCCTGCTGTTTACCGGGGCTATGTCTTCCTTCGCCTCCGTCGATCAGAGTCTCCTGTCCTTGGCGCCGCCCGACGCCAAACTCCTGACCGGAATCGACATCACGCGCGTGGAGGCATCGCCCTTCGGTCAGTATCTGCTCCGCCGCGTCGATACCGAAGACGAGCACTTCCGCGAGTTCACACAAGCTACCGGCTTCGACCCGCGCCGCGATCTCGAGTTCCTCCTGTTCGCCGGCTTTCCCCCGCCGGAAGGCAGGTTCGCCGTTCTCGCGCGAGGAAATTTCGATGCTGTCCGCATTCAAAACGCGGCAATCGCACACGGAATGAGTGTCGAGTCCATCAATGGGGTGGATGTCCTGGCGAACAAGAAAGGACATCCCATCAACATCGCTTTTCTCGATGGCGGTATCGCTGCTATGGCAGATCCGGCCACCATGCACCAAATTCTTGCCCAGCGTTCCAATCCGGCGGCTCTCGATTCGCAGCTTTCGGATCGCGTCAACAAAGCTGGGACCGACAACGATCTCTGGTTCGTTTCCGCGCTCCCGCTCCGTCCCATCGTAAATGGAACAGCGGCCCCGGTCCCCGATTCCCTCGCGAAGTCGCCGGTGTTGCAATCCATTGTTGAATCGAGCGGCGCCATCCAGTTCGGCGACACCTCCAAGTTCTCTTTTCAGGCAGTCACCAGATCTCCCCAGGATGCTGTCGCGCTCGGTGATGTTGCCCGGTTCGGCGTCAATCTCGTCCAGACACAAGCGGGAAACGATCCCCGCGCCGCTATCGCTGCCGCCGCCCTGCAATCCATGCAAATCGAGACCAGCGGTCCCGAGGTGCGTTTATCGGTTTCAATGACCGAGAAGCAACTCGAACAGCTCTCCGCCCCTGCGCCTAAGCGTGTGCGATAACTCCGAACGCGACCCAGCCGTAGAGCGAGATGGCCACGCCGATGATGGCCGAGGCCATTCCTCCAAAGAACAGAACCCTGCGCTTGCTTAGGATCGACAACGACGAAAACACGATAGCAACTTCCAGAAACACTTCGCCGAAGTGGAAGAAGTCGGCCTCGCGGCCCATTTTGTCCCGCTCCTTCTCGAACTCCCGCGCCTCATCCTGAATGGCCGCCGTTTCCTTTCGGTACCGCGTCGCGTCGGCAGCGTACTTGTCGATAGCCGCAGGTTGCGCCTTCACTTGCGCCATCAGGTCTTGTGCAAACTGAGCCGTGTACCGCCGAATATCCTTTGCCTGATAGTAGGCCCACTGGTCCGAAGCTTTCTGCTGAGTGAGCAGCTTCTCTGTATTAAAGTGCTGCCCAAGCACAGACACGACCGCCAATAACGCAGCAATAATGGCCATGGTTCCGGCCACGGCCTTGTCAAACGGATCCTGTGCGTGATGTACATGTTCGGAAACTTCTTCTTCCGCCGGCATGAGGACAAGCTAGCACGAATTCATCACTAACTCGGGCCTTCTGCCTTATCGAGCGTTGAGATTTCCCGTACCAGTTTGCGGTAGTTCAGGTCCGCCACTGTAGTAAATGGAAACCAGTCGCCGTCGCGCCATGACGAGCGGTACCAACGCAGAAACAAGGCAAGATGTTCCGCCCGATTTCCGTCCCGGCTCGGGGCCGCTACGGACTCACTCAGCCGTTCTCGCAGCTCGATGTCGAGCGGTTTCGTGCGCGGCTGCACGTTTGAAACGTCCAGCACCACCGGATCCTGCCAGTAACCTTCGTACATCGGCCATAGCTGGAATCGATGCGGAAACGCGCTTCGAGTCAGAGCAACACCGCTAAATTTATCAATTTCGGCTATTTCCCGCTCGCGAGCCGCAGCCGCGGCCTTCACCTTCTCGATTCGTTTGTGAATCTGTCCCGCCTCCTCGAAGTGCATGTCGTTCGAGGCGCGGTCGCGCGCCGCGGCTAAGTTTCTCAACATGGTTCGCCCATTGGTCCCTAAGAACTCTGCTACCCGGGCGGCCTCCGTTCCATACTCCTCGCGAGTGACAACACACTGGCATGGCCTGAGGCATTGGTTCATCTCGCCGTAGATGCACCCGGGATGTTCCGGCGAGGGTTCCAGTGCTTCTGCGCAGCGCCGGATTTGAAACAGTCCCTGCACTTCTTCCGCGTATCGCTCTGCCGATTCCCGCGTCGCGAACGGCCCCAGAAAGTTTTCATTTTCCCGGGCATTGCGGCTCACAATTGCCAGCCGCGGGAACGCA
>JAFAQG010000498.1 GCA_019246575.1 Acidobacteriaceae bacterium | reverse complement strand
TCAGCGGATATCAGATCCAATTGACGATCGCGTGGAGCCCAAGACCGGTCGTGAATTGAAGTTGTAGTTTTTAGTGGCAAGCGAGTTGCTTTAAACACGAGACAGAAATAAATTGACACCACTTACTCCATCGCAAATCATACCGGTTTTACCGGAGGCTTCCCAGAAGCGTCCACCGAACCCGGCGTTTATGCCTTTATCCCTGTTGCGCATGGTTTGGAAGCACAAAAGGCTCGTGGTTGGGTTGTGGGTACTTGTTGCTGCCGCCGCGGGCGTGATCATTCACCGGTTGCCGTCCATTTACGAAGCGCAGTCGCTGATCATGGTCGATGCGCAGAAGGTGCCGGAGAAGTTTGTTGCCTCCACGGTTCAGATCTCGTTCCAGGACAGTCTGGAAACCGTTCGGCAGCAGATTCTCAGTGCGACACGGTTGCAGAAGATCATCGATGAGTTCGGGCTTTATGCGGAAGAACGGCAAGCCGGAAAGAGCCCGGACGAGATTATCGATCAAATGCGGAAAGATATCTCGACTCCGATGGATCCAGGTTGGGGCGCCGGACATCCGGGTGCATTTCGCGTTATGTATAAAGGCCGCGATCCGAAGGTGGTGGCTGCGGTTGTGAATGAAATCTCAGGTCTGTTTCTGGAAGAAGACCTGAAGACGCGGGAGTTGCGCGCACAGGGGACGTTCGACTTCATCGATAGCCAGCTTCAGGAGGCTAAGAAGAGCCTGGAAGAACAGGAACAGGCGCTCAGCCGGTATAAAGTGCAGCGGCTTGGGGAATTGCCGGAACAGGAACCCGCGCTGATGGGCAACCTCGGGAGACTGCAAGCGGAATTGCAAGGCATTCAGAGCAGCATCGAGCAGGATCAGCAATCGAAGCTTCTGTTAACGAATACGTTGCATACACAGGAAGCCACCGCAGCGGCCACACTTCGCGCCATGAATACGCCGCGCCCGGTAGTGCGAGTCGCGGCTCCGCAGCCGGCATCGACTTCTGCCGGGATCCCCGATACCACTAGCGCCAAGATGTCCGATCAGATTCAAGCACAGATTGACAGTCTACGATTGCGTTATCAGAACGAACATCCGGAGATCAAACGCCTGCAGGCGCTTCTCAAGGACGCGCTCGAACAGGAACGCAAGCAAGCCGCACAGCATCCTCGAAGTGTGGCGACGGCTCCCAGCTCAGACAAACCAACGATCGACGAGGTCGCGCCGAGTGCATCACCGGAAGTGGTTGCCGAACTCGCCCGGGAACGCGAGCAGATCCAGTTGACGAAAACGCAGATCGCGGCGCTCGACCAACGCATGGCATCGCGCAATGCCGAGCGCCAGCAAGTGTTACAGGAAATCGAGCAGCAACAGGCGCATCTGGAGAAGCTGCCTGTTCGCGAGCAGGAGCTCGCGCAATTGACGCGCGATTATCAGAACTCGAAACAGAACTACGAAGCCCTGCTCGATAAGAAAACATCGGCGGAGATGTCCGCGGAGCTCGAAAAGCGCCAACAGGCCGAGCGCTTTACGCTTCTCGATGCCGCGCACGTACCGACAAAACCGATCAAGCCTCCCCGTCCGGTGCTGTATGGCGCGGCAATGTTCGTCTCGCTCTTAATAGCGCTCCTGGTACCAATCGGTTTGGAATTAAAGAAAAATGCTTTTCTCGGCGATTGGGAGTTACCGGCCGACATTCCTGTCCTCGGCCGAATCGCTGTCATGAATTTCGACGCTCCCACATTCGTATCTCCGGCCGGTGTCACACGGGTCTCGGAGGTTTGACATGTATCACAGTCATTTCGGTCTGAAGCGTACCCCATTCTCAACCGCGGCAGATCCGTCATTGCTTTTAATGGACGACATGCACCGCGATGCACTCGCGGGGCTTTGGTACGCCATTGTGGCCCGCAAAGGGTTCGTCACTTTGATCGGCGAAGCGGGTACGGGCAAAACTACGCTGATACGCAAGGCGCTCGACGTGCTTTCGAAAGAGAAACACCGCGCGAGCGTCATTTTCAATCCCACGCTCACACCGGCGGAATTCTTGGAAGCGGTCCTGACAAACTTTGGCGTTGCCGATATTCCTGAAAGCAAAGTGCAGCGGCTAAGGCTTCTGGAGGATCTGCTGGCCGGTGTGCATAAACAAGAAAACGCTGCAGTTCTCATCGTCGATGAGGCTCACAAGTTAAGTCCGGAGCTGCTCGAAGAAATCCGGCTGCTGACAAACTTCGAGCTCGGCGATCAAAAGTTGCTGCAGATCGTTCTTGCAGGCCAAACGGAGCTAGGGGACGTTCTCAACCGTACGGACCTTTGGCAGCTCAAACAGCGCATTACGGTTAGGTTACAGATTGGCCGGCTGCCGGCATCGGAAGTCCAGCGATACATTACGTACCGCTGGAATAAAGCGAGCGAGAGCACGTCGAAGCCGCCATTTACGGCGGCAGCCGTTGTTCTCATCGAGCGGTCGTCGTTGGGAATCCCCCGGCTGATCAACGTGATTTGCGATAACGCTCTGACGCTGGCGTTCGGTGCCGGGTTGCAAGTTGTCGATGCCGCTCAAGTCGCGGACGCCGTACGGGATCTGGATCTAAATACGGCAGAAGCGCAGCCGCGGCGACCGGCACCTGCGCCGGCTTCTCCGGAGCCGCTAGCTCTCGTGCGGCGGGCGCGTGCGAATAACTTATCCATACGCCCGGAGCTTGTGGGGCTGCCTACGCTGACGCGGTATACGGAACAGAAAAAAGGATTCTTTAATTTTGCGAGGAGATTTCGCGCACAGCGAGTAGTAACAATCGAATGAGTGGAATTTACAAAGCACTGAACCGGTCGAACGACAGCGCCGTTTGCGCGGTGCTGGATGCCATCGAAGCTGAGCTCGAGGACAATGGAGCCGTCGTTCCCGGCACCAACGCTGAACAAACAACAGTTATCGCCGGCGCAGGAAATAAGAGTGGCGGTCATTGTGCGAATTCCGGAGGCTCTGCAACCGGCAGTGCTCGCGCGGCAGATGCCCAAGCGTCAACACCGGCAGACTCCGGGGCGACCACGGAACTCGCCTTATATAAGGTCGCGTTTCGAACCGTTCCCCTCCGCTTATCTGCGAAAACGCCTGTGCTTCCTTTCGATGGAGCGGATCCGAACACGGCAGAGGAGTACCGGCTGCTTCGCACACGGATTCTGCAACACCCCGCGGTGCCGCGCATGGTGGTCATTTCGAGCGCCAGTGCCGGAGATGGCAAGACAGTTACGGCTGTCAATCTGGCCGGAACGCTTGCCATGAAGACCGATGCGCGGGTTTTGCTCATCGATGCCGATATGAGGCGAAGCTCGGTCGCGCGAATGCTCGGAATACCGTCGGAGCCGGGACTTTCAGAGGTGCTTCGCGGGGAGTGCTCGCTCGATGATGCGATTGTCTGTACGACGGAGTTGCCGAACCTTCATGTGCTCCCGGCAGGCGTAACTCCGCGCAATCCCGCGGAGCTTCTCGACTCCGCACTTTGGCAATCGATCGCGGACAACCTTCGAAACCGCTTCGCATACATCGTGGTGGATTCCACGCCTATGGATGCGGTCGCGGATTTTGAGCTGGTACAAGCGGTATGCGACGGCATTTTGGTTGTCATCCGGCCCGACCATACAAACCGCAAGCTGTTCGATGCAGCGTTGAAGCGCCGTCCGGCCGAGCGCGTTCTCGGCGTCGTGATTAACGGCATCGAGGCGTGGCCGTTTTCAAAAGCAGAAACGTCGTACTACGGGGCGTACCGGCAGGGATAAGGCGCGCTGGTCTCGGACGGCGGCCGCCCGATAGGTAAAGGCCAAAATAGCCGAAGAGAGTCGGCAGGAGAAAACCGCAGTACAATGATTCCGAGGGCTGGCGGGTTTGGCCGCCAGCCTTTCGGGATCAGAGTTCTACGTCAACTCTGATCTTGGTCCGTCGGTTCCTGAGCAAAATCAGGATAACGAGGAGCAAGCAAGATTCGAGCATATCCTCGAACCTCCTTTCTGCTTCGAGTGCAGGCCCCACTTCATCGGAGTGGGGCTTTGCCTTAGAGTGAAGCCGATGAAGCTTCCAGCAAACCAAACCTACACTCAAGCAGAC
>JAFAQG010000439.1 GCA_019246575.1 Acidobacteriaceae bacterium | reverse complement strand
CGCTTTCTCCGCCGCATGCTCCCGCATCCGCTCCATCGCAAACGCTTCCCTCATGCGCGACCCCCGCAACTGCTCCACCGCCCGCCACGAGCGATAAAACGCCCGCTCCGCCGTCGTCTTGTAGCGATGCATCAACTGCAAATGCTTATGCTGCTCTTCCGTCCACTGCATCGCATCGCCGCTCGCCTCCAGCCGCTCTTCTGCTTCCACAACCCGCCGCTCGGCGCGCTTCAACAGCCAGTCTTCGAGCACCAGTTTGTCGATCAGCGACTCCGACGCAAACGTCCCCGGCTCGTACTCTTCGAACCAGCCCGCGCGCAACGCGTCGTACTCCGCCTGCGATTCGTCGGAGAGGATCACGCGCTTCGCCCGGCACCCGTGCTTCGTCGCATTCCGGCTCGAACGGTCTTTTCCGTCTGGCGTCGTCGGACCCGTGGCTCGGCCCGGCCGCTCGTCTTGGTTCTCCTCCAGCACTCGCCCGAGGATCACTCGCCCGGCCCTCGCAACGCCCCGTCAAAATCCAGCTATGTTGCTGAATATAAAGGAGAAATAAATTCGGTCTCCGCCGAAACCCGCCCCAGCACCCGCCCGGCACTTCGTTTGGTAAAAATTCGCGTGGCGACCGCCGGCCTACAAACGAACCCGCGAGTGCCCGCTTCAGCGGCGGGAATCGAGAATCGCCCGAGCGTATCGATTCAGCAATCGCCCGACCGTTTCAAGCCCGCTCATTAACATTTGTGTGTCGGCGTACCCTAAGTCGTGCCCCAGGATCAGATAGTACCGGCACTCTTCGAGGGAGCCTTCAGCAATGTTCAAGAACCGAGCCTTTTCGGCCTTGCTACGCTTCCCGAATCCCTCTACGATATTGGCCGGGATGCAAACAGCGGCCCTGCGCATCTGGTTCGCCAAGCCGTATTTTTCCCGGTCGGGAAAAGATTCGGTCAGGCGATAAATTCCCAACACGAACTCATGGGCTTTTTGCCACACCATCAAATCGCGGAAACTCCGCGCCGGCGGCGTCTCGGAAGCATCTCTCATTCCCGCTTCTTACTTCCTGCTTCTTACTTCCTTCTTGCTGCTTCTTGCTTCTTGCTTCTTGCTTCTTGCTTCTTACTTCTGGCTTCTTACTTCTTCCCCAGCCTTCTCGCCTTCAGAAACGACGCCAAGCCGAAAAACACCATGACGCTGCCGCAGAACAGTGAAAGCGCTAAGGCCATGGCGTTGTCGCGATGAACATAGGCATAGCTGAGGAACGAAACCGCAAATAGCAGAAACACAGCCCCGATCGCGCGATTCCAGATGATCTGAGCTGGCCGCACAACATGCGGCACCATGTGCTGGGCAAACTGCCGCGCATGTTCCGGCCTCGCTAATTTCGCCAGCCGGACCGCTTCCGCCAGCTTCATCACGTTTTCAATGCTAGCATCCGCCAGCCCCCGGAATAGCCCCGCCCGCGCACCTGGTTAAGCTTTGTTTATCACTGAAAATACAGGGAATTGTTATACTGGCCTTTACCGTTTATGGCGTCAGCTGAACTCGTCTGCGATACATCCATGCCCGAACAGTTGGCGGCCGTAACCGGAGCGCAGAAAAAGATCATTCTTCTCAAGCCCAGAGGGTTTTGCGCCGGCGTCGTGCGCGCCATCGACGTGGTGAAAATCGCTCTCGATCTCTACGGCGCGCCCATCTACGTTCGTAAGGAAATCGTTCATAACCGGCATGTTGTCGACGAGCTCCGCCGCTCGGGCGCTATCTTCGTCGAAGAGTTAAGCGAGGTTCCCGAAGGCGCGCGCGTCATCTTCAGCGCGCACGGCGTCTCCCCGGCCGTCCGCGAAGAAGCGAAACAACGCCGCCTGCAGGTCATCGACGCCACCTGCCCTCTCGTCACAAAAGTTCACCTTGAAGCGGTTCGCTTCGCCAAACAGGGCTACACGATAGTCCTGATCGGCCATCGCGATCACGACGAAGTCATCGGAACGCTCGGCGAAGCTCCTGAGAGCACCGTGCTCGTATCCGACGTCGAGGATGTCGATCGCCTCCACATCAAAGATCCGGACCGTGTTGTCTACCTCACACAAACAACGCTCTCCTTGGATGAGACCAAAGACATCGTCGCGCGCTTGCTCGACCGCTTCCCAAAAATCATTGGGCCCAAGACGCAGGACATTTGTTATGCAACCGAAAACCGTCAATTAGCCGTCAAAGCCGTAGCTCCGCTCTGTCAGGCTTTGTTGGTGGTGGGTTCGCAAAATAGCTCGAATTCCAGGCGTCTCGTAGAAGTTTGCGAGAAAGCCGGCATCCCCGCCTACCTGCTCGACGACTCCACCGAGGTTGAGCCGCACATGCTGGACGGCGTCGCCACAGTTGCCCTCACCGCCGGCGCTTCAGCCCCGGAACACCTGGTTCAGGAATTGATCGATCACCTTCGCAGCATAGGCTATGGCGATCTCGAAGAAGCCGAGATCAAGGAAGAGGACGTGCGCTTCACCTTGCCCTCCGATCTTGAAAGCTTCACTCCTCGCCTGCATCCAGTTCGTACATCGCCTGCCCGATGAGATCGAGCGCCCAATTAGCCACGACGCTGAATGCCGCGGTCTCGGGCGTCGTCCGCAAATCGGCAGCTTCGCTTCTGAGACGTCAGTGGCCCGAAGGGTTCTGGTGGGCCGATCTGACCGCCGACACCACACTCGAATCCGACTACATCCTCGCTCAGCTCTGGCTGCATCCCCCCGTTGACGGCGTGTGGAATCCTCCGACCCGTCCTCAGGTCGATCGCGCCGTGTCGTCGATCCTGGCGCGCCAGCTCGAGGATGGCGGCTTCAATATCTATCTCCACGGCCCGTCTGAAGTTAGCGCCTCCATTAAGGCCTACTTCGCACTCAAAGTAGCCGGCCTGCCCGCAAACGACTCCCGCATGGACCGCCTCCGCTCCCGCATTCTCGAGCTCGGCGGCATGCAGGCTGCCAACAGCTACGTCCGCATCAATCTCAGCCTCTTCGATCTCTACCCGCGCGACGCCTGCCCTTCCATTCCGCCGGAAATGATCCTGCTGCCGTTCAACTTCATCTACCAGATGTCGTCTTGGACGCGCGCCATCGTCATTTCTTTGGCTATTGTTCACGCTGCCAATCCGCACCGTCCCGTTCCCGCCGGCTTCACCCTTGACGAGCTCTTTCTTTCCGGCGCTCCGAATCGGCCCGAGCCCGATCTCCGCCCACTCAGCTGGCGCAATTTCTTTCTCGCTCTCGATCGCTTTCTCAACATCTGGGAACGGCACGCGCCGAAATCCATTCGCGAATACGCCGTCCGGAAATGCGCCGAATGGATGATTGAGCACTTGGAAGGCTCCGATGGCTTGGGAGCTATTTATCCTTCCATGCAGTACTCCATCATGGCTCTTGATGTGCTCGGCTACGGGCCCGAGCATCCCCTGCGCATCGAAGCCGAGCGCCAGTTTAATTCCCTCATCGTCGATGACGAGACCCGCGGCTTTTACATCCAGCCGTGCTTCTCGCCGGTTTGGGATACCGCCATTGCCGCGTACGTGTTGGGA
>JAFAQG010000432.1 GCA_019246575.1 Acidobacteriaceae bacterium | reverse complement strand
GTGGCGCGAAACAGGCAGTTTTTGGCGGCTTCTTCCGTGACCCCGAGCGCCTCTCCTATAGCGCGAAGCCGCATGCCCTGGTAATGACGCATCTCGAAGACGATACGCTCGCGGGGCGTGAGCTGATCCATGACTTGCTGGATCCGGCTATTTACCTCCGCACTCATCAGCCGCCGCTGCGGATCGACTGAGGCGCGGTCTTCGGCGACAAACTGAAACCGGTCCACTTCCCCGTCTTTGGTGTCCACGGCTGAGGTCTCTTCCTTCCGGACTTTGCGACGCCTCAGCTGATCGAGACAGAGGTTCGCAACAATTCGATAGAGCCAGGTACGGAAGCTGCAATCGAACCGGAACTTCGGCAGGTTGCGGTAAACGCGGAGGAAGGCTTCCTGGTAGACATCGCGGGCGTCTTCTTCGGACCGAAGCACATTCAACGCCATGCGGAGGACGGTTTGATCGTAGGACCGGACAAGCTGCTCGAAGGCGTCCGCGTCTCCTCGTTGCGCCGCGCGGATGACAGCCTTTTCGTCTGACCGCTCGGTGGTGCTCCGCACGGCTACTTTCCCAAGTACCTGGGCTTCGGTGTCCACCACAGGGATGGACGTATGAGATTCGATTCTGTCACCAACGGTCCCGGTTGGAGCCGGGGTCTCGGGTCAGGACGGCCCGCCCCAGGACTTAGCTGGCCAGTTCGAGCTCGATCGAGCGATTTTTGGGGTCGAGCGCAGAGATTCGGAAGCTGCGAACCTGGCCCGCGCGTGCTTTTCCCTGTTTTTGCCCGCCGGATGGGCCTTGCTTCCATTTGGCCGCAAGCATCGCTCCGAGCGACGAAACGTCGGACGCCGTACCCTGGTGTGCATTGGTGGCGGTCTCCTCGGCCTGTTGCAGCTGGCAAGTAGCGATGACGCCCTCGCCGAGCTCCACTTTGGCCCGATCTCCGCGTACTTCGACCAATCGTCCGCTGACCGTTTCACCCGGCCGGTGCTCCAAAATGTAGTGGTCGAGCGTTGTGGGCTCGAGCTGTTTCATGCTGAGGCGGAGCCGGCGGCGTTCGCGATCCACCTCCACAACGGCAGCTTTGACCGTTTGCCCTTTGCCCAGTTTCTCGCGCGGATGCTCAAGCCGCTTCTCGTTCGTGATGTCGGAGATGTGGACCATACCTTCGATGCCGTCACCGACATCGACAAACGCGCCAAAAGGCGTCACATTCGTGACGGGACCTTCGATGACGGAACCGACCGGCAGCCGCTGCGACACGGTTTCCCATGGATCGCCAAGAGCTTGCTTATACCCGAGTGCAATGCGCTTTTCGGCAGGATTGATCTGAAGAACGACGGCTTCGATACGCTCGCCGGGTTTGAGAAGGTCGCCGGGCCGGCGGACGCGTTTATTCCAGGACAGCTCAGACAGGTGGATGAGCCCATCGACGCCGGGAAGCAGCTCGATGAAAGCGCCGAAATCGGTGAGACGAGACACCGTACCGGTGACGCGGTCGCCGGCATTGAAACTGCGTGCAGCTACTGTCCAGGGATCATCCTGCAACTGTTTCAAGCCGAGAGCGATCTTGCGCGTTGCGGGATCGATCTTAAGAATCTTGACTGACAGCTCGTCGCCGGGTTTTACAACATCGCTCGGCTTCGATATCCGCGACCAAGACATATCGTTAACGTGAAGTAACCCGTCGACACCGCCAAGATCGAGGAACGCGCCGAAATCAGTCACAGTGCGCACCCGACCTTGAACAACAGCTCCTTCCTGCAGTTCCGAGAATCTCTGCTCGCGACGCGCCGCCTGCTCTTGCTCCAGCACGACTCGCCGGTCAACGACGATATCCTCTTTGTCGATGTCGAGCTTCGTAATGCGGCAGCGAATTTCCTGGCCCACTAGGTTCGTCATTTCGTCTTGCTCTCGAACCCCGCTACGAGAAGCAGGTAGGAACGCAGGTACGCCGATATCGACACGGAATCCGCCCTTGATCTGCTCGGTGACGACGGCTGCGATGTTGCGCTTTTCCGCGAAGGCGGTCTGCAACCCGCTCCAGTCTTTGGGCCGCTCCACTTTGATCGTCGAGAGCTCGTAATAGCCGTCTTCGTTGCGCGGACCGACGCTGACTGTAACGGTTCGACCGGGCTGCGGGTCATCAGATTCAGTTTCGCGCCACCTCGAAATGGGCAATGAACCTTCGATTTTCCGTCCGATATCGACGAGGATGGCCTCCGGTCCGACGGAGACGACGGTTCCCGTTATCGTCTCGCCTTCCTTTCGGGTGGCGCGCTGTTGTTCGAAGCTCGATAAAGCTTCGGCAAAGCTCGTATCTTCCGTTGGATCGGCGGCGTCAGCGGACAATACGGGCTTAGGGATGTCGTTAGTCATAACTGCTGGGGGGCTTGCTTTTATTCTGTCATAGAGCCGGAAGATGGCCACCGAAACCATTCAAGTCAGCAAAGGACGCGCGCGCTGGCGCAATTTCTTTCAGCCGCAGGACTTCGCCTGGATGCTGTTTGTCGCCGTTCTGCTGATCACCGCGCCGGAGACAAACTATGATTTGTACATTCTGGTGCCATTGATCGGAGCGCTTCAGGTTATAGAAAGACGGGTGCAATTCTTCTCTTCCAAAGACGGACAAATCGCTTCCGTCGGTCTGAAATTGGTTTTGAGCTATTTAATCATCGGATGGACGTACGGAGTCCTTTCCTATTACTACCCAATTTTCCTGATTCCCGTTGTTTCGGCAGCGACAATTTTCGAGCTTCGCGGCGTATTTATTGTTACAGCGCTCGCCGCCGCTGGTTATCTTTGCTTTCTTCTTCCCATTTTTATCGATTACCGGAAAACTAAGCTGCCGGAGGGATATGTCAGCCTCATGTCCATGCGCGTCGGGTTTTTCGCCATTGTTGCTTTCCTCGTCTACCAGCAGGCCAAAGCCAAACGGGAGGAGATGGCGCGAACACAGGAAGCGGTAGAGCGGCTTTCGGAGTCCAACACAAGTCTCATGCGCGCCGAGGCGTCATTGAGGCGCAGCGAACGTCTGGCGGCGCTCGGTCAGTTGACAGCGGGACTGGCTCACGAGTTGAGGAATCCCTTGGGGACCATCAAGGGATCGGCCGAGATTCTGATGAAAGAGATAGCGCGCCAGCGTCCGGAGGTGATGTCCGAAATGGCAGGATATATCGTGGCAGAGGTCGACCGGATCAACGGATTGGTTTCAAGTTTTCTCGATTTCGCCCGGCCTCTGCAGGTCCGGCCGGTGATCGCGGAGCTGCGGCCGGCGCTGCATGAAGTGGCGCGGCACTTGAAAGAGCTTGCCGCGGCGCGCGACGTACAGGTGAGTATTCGCATGCAGGATCCGCAACTCGCTTTTGCTTTCGATCCGGAGCTTCTGAAAATCGCCATATCGAACCTGCTGCAAAATGCGATTCAGGGGAGCGCACCCGGCAAAGAGGTGGAAATCAGGGCGAACGCGTCAGACGAGCTGGTTCGCATCTTCGTGATAGACCAGGGCGAGGGCATCCCGCGGCAGCACCTCGAGAACATCTTCAATCCGTTTTTTACGACCAAGCCAAACGGAGTCGGTTTAGGACTTGCTATCGTATCGAAGATCGTCGATGAGCATCACGGGCGCATTAACGTGTTCAGCGAACCGGGCGTGGGCACCACAGTCGAGGTGACACTACCGAAGACGCAGCCGGCATGAGTTCTCGCATATTACTGGTCGAAGACGAAGAGAAGCTGCGGCGAGTGGTGCATCTTCACCTGGAATCGGCAGGGTTCGAGGTGGACAGTACAGCGAGCGCGGAGCAAGCGATCCCGCTCGCACCGATGGCGAATCTCGTCATCACGGATCTGCGGTTGCCGGGCATGGATGGGCTCGAGTTCATTCGCAACTTGCATGCGAGGGGCGTTCAGGCGGCCGTCATTGTCATAACCGCGCATGGCTCCGTTGATGCGGCCGTGGAGGCGATGAAACTCGGTGCGAGCGATTTTTTGCAGAAGCCATTTTCGCTCGATCACCTGACGACGGTTGTACAGAAGGGACTCGCGGTTCAGTGGCTCAGAGCGGAGAATCAGCGCCTTCGCGAGCAATTGGACCAGCGCTATGAGTTTGACAACATTGTCGGGCGCAGTCCCGCGATGCGCGACATTTTTCATACAGTCGAACGGGTTGCGCCTACCAGGGCGACCGTGCTGCTCGCGGGCGAGAGTGGTGTCGGCAAGGACATGATTGCGCGCGCCATTCATCAGCACTCGCCGCGAAAGAACCAGCCATTCGTAAAGATCAACTGCACCGCAATCCCCGAAAACCTCATGGAAAGCGAACTCTTCGGGTATGAAAAGGGGGCGTTTACCGGGGCGAACACGAGTAAACCGGGAAAGTTCGAGCAAGCTGACCAGGGCACAGTGTTCCTGGATGAGATCGGTGATGTTCCGGGCAACATTCAACTTAAGCTGCTGCGAGTCCTTCAGGAACGGCAGTTCGAGCGCTTGGGGTCGAATGTCACGCGGCATGTGGACGTGCGTGTGATCGCGGCGACGAATGCCGATTTACGGGCGGCGCTCGAAGAAGGGCGCTTCCGCGAAGACCTCTACTACCGCCTGAACGTGGTGCCGATCAATATCCCCCCGCTGCGCGAGCGGAAAGAAGATATTCCGTTTCTTGCGATTCACTTCGTCGAGAAGCTGTGGAAAGAATTGGGCGCCATCGCGCATGAGATTAGCCCGGGGGCTATTGACCGGCTGCTCAATCATTCCTGGCCTGGAAATGTGCGCGAGCTTGAGAACACGATTGAGCGCAGTCTTGTGCTGGCATCAGGCGAGGTGTTGCAGCCCGCGGATATTCGAATTGAGGCCCCTCGCGGCGGAATGAGCGCTGCCACCTCGCAACAAGCGCCGGTGTTGCCAGAAGGCGAAACGCTGGAGCACTGGGAACAGATGATGATACGCGAGGCCTTGCGGAGGGCAAACGGCAACAAGAGCCGCGCTGCCCGGATGCTTGGGCTTACGCGGAATGCGCTGCGATATCGATTGTCGCAGATGGGAATGGAAACGGAAGCGGCGGACGAGGGTCAGTCATCGGCAACGTCGGCGGTCTGAAACCAGATTAGCGAATATATCGCGTTTTTGCGAAACGACGGCAAATCCAGGAATTGCGTATCGACACGCACATCGAACGCAACTCTATTCCGACGATAATTAAACAGGCATGAGCTTTTTGGACAATCTCGAGAACTCGTTGAAAAACCTGGAATCGCGGGAGGAACGAGACCCGACCGCCGCTCAGCGGAACAGTGAGGAACGCGCGCGAACGACAGCTGCCGCTCCCTGGGCAGCGGAGTTGAAGAACTCGCAATTTACGAAGACACTGCTGGACAAGGCTGCGGAGACCGGTCACCGTCTTCGGACGAAAATCTACGTCGCTTGGCTGGACACGACCTTACGCCTGGAAGCGAAAGGCCGGAAGCTGGACCTGGAGCCGACAGCCGACGGGATTCGAGCGAATTTCGTCGAGCCGAACGGCGAGGTCTCACACAAGAGCGTGGATCTGAATAGCGATCCCGCAGAGTTGATACGCGATTGGCTCGGCTGATGCGAATGCGAGCATCGGGCACACGGGACACACGAACATGAAGCCAAAGAACACAATTTGCCTGTGGTTCGACAAAGACGCGCACGAGGCCGCGCGGTTCTACGCGGCGACCTTTCCGGACAGTGAAGTAACCGCTATTCACGAGGCCCCCGCTGATTATCCTGGCGGTAAAAAAGGCGATGTGCTGACAGTGGAGTTCACGGTCCTAGGCATTCCCTGTCTAGGTCTGAACGGCGGTCCACCATTCAAACACGGCGAGGCCTTTTCCTTCCAGATCGCGACGGACAATCAGGAAGAGACGGACCGCTACTGGAACGCGATCGTCGGCAACGGGGGGACCGAAATGCAGTGCGGGTGGTGCAA
>JAFAQG010000277.1 GCA_019246575.1 Acidobacteriaceae bacterium | reverse complement strand
GATGCGCGGCGGGGCCAATCGCTGGTGGTGTGGGCCATTGCCGAAGGCCGCCAGGCGGCGCATCACATAGATACGTTTCTGATGGGATCGAGCCAGTTGCCGGTGTAAGTTGCGCTGCGGTTAACTGCCGCCGTCAGATTCATCGGGGTGCACCAGGTTACCCCCGCTTCGTCTGCGCCGGCGTACAGACGAAGTTACTTGCGTGCGCCTGGGGTCGTTCCCTTCAGAGCAGATTGCCGGATTTTCTTTGCTTGCCGTTTCGGCTTAACGATGCTAAACGTTCCGCTGCCCAGGTATTCGGCCTCGTAGACGTTATCTTTTTGCGCGATCTTGGACGAAGTGGCGTGCTTGAGCGCGCCAGTATCGGTGTTCTCTGGCATGAACTTCAATTTTAGCTGACCGCGGGCTGTGCGTTACGGGTGCGCGATCACCATCAGCGTATCGGCTTCCTTAAGCGTGAATTCGAGCGCAAGCTGCAAATTCTCCGGATCGAGTGCGCCGAAGCTTTCGTCCAGAATCATCAACTCGGGCTTTTGCAACAAGGCGCGCGCGATATAGATCCGGCTGCGCTCGCCATGCGACAGTTGCCACCCGCCCTCGCCAACCATTTGCAGAAGCCCGCTCGGCATTCGATCGATCAGATTGCCCAGTCCAAGGCTGCGGCAAACCGATTCCGCTTCCTCCATATCGGCCACCGTGGGCGGCCAGCGCCTTCCGAACAGCAGATTGAATGCAAGGGTCTCGGTGAGGATATAGTTCTCATGAAATTGAGGAACAGCGGTAACGGACTTGCGCCAGAGCGCCGCGCCCAGAGTGGGCATGTCCAGGCCGTTTGCGAGCAGCAGTCCTGAATCCGGCTTGCGGGTACCGGATAGGAGAGATGCCAAGGTCGACTTGCCGCCGCCGGAGGGCCCCTCCAGAAGAATCCGCTCTCGCCGCCTGACGACGAGCGAACACGATTTCAGAGTTGGGTGGGCTTGCTTTGGGTACGTAAATGTGAGGCGCTGGGCTTCAATAAGCTTTGTCCCGGGCTCGTGGCGTGCCGGGCGATGCTCGAGCACTTGCCCCAACTCGCTGTTTCGAGATGCAGCATGAAACAGGTGCGAGATTCTCTTCCAAGCCACCCATGCGGATGCGATCTCGGACGCGGAGCCGGCCAATCGCTCGAAGGCAGTGAATGCGAGTAGTATGCCGCCCAGCATCATCGCTGTTTGCGATGCCGATGTTTTGCCGGTAACGAGCGACGGCGCCAGAAATGCAAGTGCGGTGATAAGCCAGCCGCGAGGAATCGCTCCGATCAAAACCGTGGTCGCGCGGTCGAGTCGCTGTGACGTACCGAAATAATTGTGGAGGCCCAGATCTTCCGAATCGTACCAATATTCGCGCCTCTGCTGCGCCAGCCTGGTTCGATGCCCAACCAGGGACTCGATGAGATTGTTCGTAATTTCCATGCGGCGGCCCGTCCATTTTTGGAAGCACGCGAAAAATTTGAAGCCAACGAATGCCGTAACTGCGAACCAGAAAAGCATGAGAAACGCGAGCCCGCCCAGTATGAACGCCGCCACCCCGAGTTCCACGATTGCGAGTAGTCCGGCAACTCCGCCGCCGAGTGCAAGCGTCTCAATTGCTTCCGCCTCGAGTGCCTGGCCAAGAAAAGTGCCGATTCCGCCATGCCGGACTTCTTCCGGATTGAGACGCAGCGCACCGGCTAACAACCTTCTCTTGAGCAAGCCGCCGACGCGGATGACGAGAACGCCCTGTAACCACGTCTCGAGAACACGAAACGGAAGAAGCGTGGCGCACAGAAGAGCCCAGCCCAGCAGCCAGCCCGAATCCATCCGGCCTTGAAGGGAGAGGTTGCCGAGCATCGCCCAGGAGGCAAGCCACAGAACGTATTGCAACCCGTGCGCGGTAACCAACGACGCTGCGTCGCGGATTGCGTTCGCTTGTCTCAGCCATCCTAAGCTGCCCGCACCGGGAGCCTGCCGGAAAACCCAGCATTGGTTGAATCGCTTGTTTCCGAGTTGCTCGGACAATAACGCCTCACAAGCCGCACTCCTGCGCTCGGCTCGAACCCCGGCCTCATGCAGTAGAGTCTCAATGTGAGAGCGGCGATCCTCTTCGTAAGGCGCACGAATGAGGCGCGCGATTTCACGCCGTTGGAGCCTTACGGTCTTCATATTCGGCGTTAATACATCGAGCGTTGAGCGTTGGCTGCCTACGCAGGCCAGGTATGCGTGCTCGCCCACACGCAAGACGGCAGGATAGGCGTGCGCTAGCTCGCAATCGAGATCGCCGCAGTTCATCTCGACCACATCCGCTTCGCAACCCGTGCGGTTGGCCAGCTCTTGAATGAATGCGTCCGGGTCCTTTGGGGCTTTGCCGATCTCGTCCGCAGCCAATCCCGACATTTTGGCAGCAATGCCGCATTTTGTGATGATTGCCGTGACGCAATCGGCGAGTTGCGCGGTTTGCCAGGTGCACGCCAAGATGTCAGGTCGACGCATTACGCGACCTCCGATTGCAGCTCTTGTTCGCGGGCCGGCTCGCACGTCTGCTCCAGGATTCGACCGGACTGAACGCGAACCCTTCGCCACATGTTTCCGGACCACAGGCGAGACCGGGTTTCGCGCTCTGCTCGAAGCAGATCCGCGTAGCGCGAGTTCTTACGCAAGCTCAGTGCTTTGGGGTCGCCGTCGGCAACGACCGTGCCGTTCTCGACAACGATGACGCGGTCGAATTGCTTGGTTTCTTCGATGTCGTGAGTAATACAGACGAGCGTCGCGTTTTTCCAGGCCTGTCTGGCACGGGACAACGATTCCCGCCGTTTTTCGCGATCAAGGCCGCGGAACGGCTCGTCCAAAATTACGAGCCGGGCGTCTCTTCGCAGCAGTGCGCGAGCGAATCGGACCCGCTGCCCCTCGCCGCCAGAGACCAATCCGCCGCCTTCGCCGAGAGCAGTCTGTAATCCCCCGGGCAGCGTTTCGACAACGTTTCGAAGCAGGGCCGTTTCGATCGCATCTGCCGCCTCGAAGGAATCGGCTTGCGAGCCATAACACACATTCGAGAGCAACGAACGGTTCCAGATGTGAACCGCCGGATCGACCCAAGCCGTGGACGCGCGCAGAGCCTCGGGATCGAGCTTCGATCCATCCACCAGGACGTCTCCGCTGCTCGGTTTCAGCCAGCCTAGAAGCACGCCCGCGAGGCTCGACTTGCCTGCGCCCGAAGGCCCCACGATCGCGACATGGGTTGCCGCTTCGATGTCGAGATTGATGTCTTCGAGAATGGTGTGCCCCGAAACCGTAACGGAAACGTTCCGAAACTGGATCCGCGGCGCTTGCTGTCCGACCTGGACCTGCTGGTGTGAGTCGCTGCTGTGCTGCTCCTCCGGTGCGCCGAGCGGTTCGAGCACTCGCACGGTGAGATTGCGGTAGTACGGATACCGACGAGCGATACCGGCAATCTCCTGCCCCAAGACCGGAAGATTTAACGCCCAATAGACAACCAGCAACATGCGCCCGATGTCGGCGGCTTGAAAGGCATTGCTGAGCAGGAGCCATGCAACAAAGCCGAACATCGCAATGCCCTGTAACGCTTCCAGCTTCACAACAGCTTTCTGCAGTAGCAGAGCGGCGCTACCCCATTCGCCGAGGAGTCTGTCGTGCTCGCGCCTGACGCTACGCTCGGCGCCATGAGCCCTGATTGCGAGTACCCCGAGCATTGCGTCCAAATAGAAGCGCGTCAATGCCGCGGCATGACTGCGTACTCGCAAATCGCGTTCGGCGAGTATGGATTGCGCTGCGAACGGGGGCGCGAGAGCGCTCGCGACGATCAGCAGGATTAAAGGCCACGCTGACGGCTCAAGCCAGATGAGTGCCGCGGCGGTCGCGAACAGCTTGAACCCCGCCGAGAGCAACTGCCGAACTAATAACGGAAGCTGCCGAACGCGGTGAGTCGCATGGCTGCGCTCGGCCATATCGGAGGAGAGACGGCTCTGAAAGTATCGATCTCCCAAAAGCGGAATCTTTGCGAGGAACGCCGTTCGCAGCCGGTTCTCGAGTTGCCTTCCCAGGCGAACAATGGCGGATAGAATCGAGAATTCGAGAAGCCATACGGCACAACTGAACGCGATCAGTGCGGCCACTGCACCCATCCGCTGGCCTGCGACGCGCAGTTCGGAGCTTATGTCGAACAGTGCTCTAAAAAGGACCGCTTCGAGCACGACCGAACCTGCGGCTACCGCAGTGGCTGAAGCAAGGGCTACGATCGCGGCCGTGCCGCTTGCGCGCAGATAACGCAACACTTCGCGCGCGGGCCGGATTGGCGGTTCCGTAAGCGCCGCGTGCAATTCAGGCCCGAGTTGATGGTCCGCACTCCGCGCCGGGTTTTTGCCCGAGACGCGAACCAGCACTGCGCCCCTAAAGAATAGCTGTTCGTCGCTTTCGGCCGGGTTGGAATTTGGAACTGCCGCGACGCACCAATACTGACGAGGAATAGCTGTCGGATTTTGACAGAACTGCCGTACCAGGCGAAAGCATTCGCGGCCGGCGCGTATCGCGCCTGCACGCACAAGAGCCGAGACGGCTCGCGTCGAGGCATCCAGAGCAGCCAAGCCGTGCCAACCCGGGTCCTCCAAGGCAGCATCGCTGAGTCGCTGGGCGTCGTTTGTCGAAATTCGGAGCCGCAGCAAGCGACGTCTCAGCGTGCCTTGAAACTCGTCGGAGCCTGCAAACTGGCGCCAGTCGAGGGCGGGAACGGCCATGGTGTGGCTGTAAATCTCGGAAGCAAAATGAGCGGCTCTCACCCACCGGCGGCCGACCGATGCATCCATAACCTGCAGCAAATTGCCATGTCGGCGCCAGATCACGACAAAATGAGTCATGCCGTTCGGTAACCGAACCACAACAATGGCGGGCAGAGATCTGCTTTCGGGCAGAAAAATATGGTCCGCCGGAATCATGATCTGCTCGGCCACCAGACCCAGTTGGTTTGCGACGGTCTCCATCGCGTCTATGGACGTGCCGTCTATCCCGGTTTGACACGCTTCACGGAGCCGGCCATACCCAGCGCGAATGCCAAACCCTTCCAAAAGGCACTTGAGCGCGGCGGGACCGCAGTCCATCTGTGAGGTCTGCACGACCTCAGGTGCGAGCCATTTCCTATTCAATGCGCAACCTTTCAATGAGCACCGAGGATCGTTCCCGCGGACCTGAGGACCAACGCGGCGGGGGTCGTGCGCTCGACTTCTACTTCGACCGTGGCGGGGAGTCCATGTTGGACGGGGATTCGCGAAGGTGCAACCGAAGTGAGCTCAAATTCCACTCGCGCTTTCCCGTCACGGATCTCATCTGCCACCCGCGTGATACGAGCAGCAATGGTCCCATACTCGGCCCAAGGAAAGCCCTCGAGCCGCAGTGTCGCGCGTTGTCCTGCGTGCAGTTTGCCGAGAGCGGACGACGGATCAAATTCGGCAACGGCTCTCACTTTCCCGGGCGGCAGAATAACTGCAAGCTGCTGGCCTTCCGCAATGTGCGAACCCGCGGTCAGATTAGCGCATTCGGCAACTTTGCCGGACACAGGCGCCCGGACGTATCGCCGCTCGATTTCGTTTTCGAGGCGTTTGATGGTGGCATCCGAAATGGCGATGTCGGCTTCGAGTTTGGCCTTCTCTGCTGCGATCTGCTTCAGCTGCACATCGCGGTCGTGTTCCCGAACCTCAAGCGCGGGTTCAAGCGTCGAGATCGCGACCTTCAGCTTCTCGGCTGATGCGCGCTTGCTTTGGGCATCCGATTTGGCGCGTTCGGCGTCGGCCTGGGCAAGAATGCCCTCAGCGCGGAGCCGTTTGGCACGCTCCCACTCCTGCTCGGCGAGGAGGGCCTGAGCTTCAGCCTCTTCGTATTGAGCGAGAGCTTGTTGTTTCGAGAAGTCGAGCACGCGGCGCTC
The DNA here is from genome assembly GCA_019246575.1 of Acidobacteriaceae bacterium. The sequence goes on along the minus strand of JAFAQG010000277.1, from coordinate 139 downwards.
ACCCCCGACACCGGCCCGCTCGGATGTCATCTGAGACTCGAGCGCGTTGATCTGGGGTAGAATGCTGGCCCTTCTTGTTCGCTCTTCTTCAAGGCTCAGCCGCTCGGCGGTCGTATCCAACTCGGCCAGTACGTCCCCG
>JAFAQG010000630.1 GCA_019246575.1 Acidobacteriaceae bacterium | reverse complement strand
GCACCGCCACATCCACAATTGCCAACACTGACGAAGCAGAGCGAGTTCTACGCCGGAAGTATCCTTTCCATGCGGACAAAGTACACCTCATCTGGAACGGCTTCGACTCAGAAGAAAGGATCGGCCCCTTGCCGCTGCCACAAAGGCACTTTCGCGTGTTTAGTCATATAGGTGAGTTATACGAAGGGCGAAGCGTTGTTCGGCTCCTCGAATCCATTGCGCGCATGATCGAGCAGGAACGTCTGGACGCGAATACATTTCAGATTCAGCTCGTAGGTCCCGTGCAACCGTCCTGTCTCCCGGATCCGGCGTTCATCGAGAAGGCGGAGTCCGCCGAGTGGCTGAAAATCGTCGACCATCAGCTACCGCGCCCGGAAGCAGTGCATGTTGCTCAGACCTCTGACGCGCTGATTCTTGTCCAGCCCCATTCCGCCATTCAGGTTCCCGGCAAGTTGTTCGAATACATCCAGATCGGACGGCCGGTCCTTGCTCTCGTCCCCCCTGATTCTTCAATAGAGCGTCTCCTCGCCAACAGCGGTGTAAGTTACGTTTGTGCTTACACCGGCGCCTCGCAACCCGCCTTTGAGGAAGCCTTGCTGAAATTTTTTGCTCTCGACAGCGAGCCCAAGCCGCCAAGCGCCTGGTTCAAACAAACCTTCGACTCCGAATCCCGCGCCGCACTGCTTGCCGGCATAATCGACCAGGCTCAACATCGGGAACAGACACCGAACCAGTTCTGATGCACGCTCCAAACATTTTGTCTATGCTGTATCTGGAATGTGATCGAGCGATTGAAGGTCACGCCCGGCAACAAAAATAACAGATACCAGGGGAGGGCTCTACCGGATGTTCAAAGGGTTCAGGCAGTTCATATTACGCGGCAACGTCATCGATCTAGCTGTTGCCGTCGTCATGGGCGCAGCGTTCGGAGCGGTTATAACGGCACTGGTCAAAGACTTAATTACGCCGTTCATTGCCGCTATCGTTAAGGCGCCCGATTTTTCGGCAATTAGTTTCACCATCAACGGCAGCAAGTTTGCCATCGGCGACTTTATAAATGCGCTGATTTCGTTCGTCCTGATTGCCGCGGCAGTGTATTTCTTTATCGTCGCTCCGCTAAACGCCCTCATAGCTCGCATTCGGCGAGGCGAGCCGGCGCCCGATCCAACAACCAAAAACTGTCCCGAGTGCATCAGCGAAGTGCCCATCGCCGCGCGCCGGTGTAAGTTTTGTACCTCGCCTCTAGGTTAGGCGTCAAGCCCGGCCACCTCGAACGTGATCAGCCGGGCTCGGCCTCTTGATTTATTGGCGAGAACTACTGAACGTAAACTCTGTTGCTCCTTGCGAGCCGCGTTCCGTCGGCGGCGAAGTACCGGAATTCATACACGCCCGGGTCCGATGGCGCAGTGAAATTCAGCGTCCCTGTCGTCGCGTCCCCGGTGTACTGAAATGTAAGATACTGGTCATCCGGTGCTCCCACCGCGTACAGGCCGACATAGTCATCCGCCGAGTGCCCTGCCGGAGCGCTCCAGTTCACCGTAATACTGTCACCCGCGGCCACCGATCCCGGACTGGCATTTACCGTGTTCGGCACCCAGCCCAGCACGTTATTCGGATCGCTCAACTCAGCCGCTTCCTGGTCCGTCAGCTGCGTTGAGCAGGCAAGGCGCTGGCTTACATCGATCGGGTTACCGTTGAGATCGGTGCTGTGATACTCCGCAAAGTGCAGGTTGGATCCCATGCTGCAGTCGGCGTTATTCAATAGCCAGCCGATTGGATTGATGTGCGCATCCATCGCGGTGTTGATGTAAACAACTTCACTGTACGGGAACACCGTGGGGTCGATGCGCGCCAGATAAGAGCTCGCATCGGGCACCGTCGGCGCTCGGCTCAGAACACAATTCACGAAAATGAAGCCATGAACTCCCTGCGGGTTCCGAACCTGGGCGTAGTAGGCCGGATTCAGCGCCTTCAATTCTGTGTATTGGAAGAACGCAGTACCTCCGAGCGACCATGTGAAATCAACGTCGCCTTCAATATAGCTATTCGTAACGAAACCTTTGCCCGTCAAAAGAAGCGTGTCCTGGAAACTGCTCAGGTTGACCCTGTTCAGCAGAATGCGCTGATTATTCCCGCGAAATGCCTCCGCCTGCGAACCGCCGTGCGGGGTCGTGTTATGCAGCGTGATGTTCTGTAGCGTGAAATCGGGAGCATCTTCCCCAAACATTGCCCGAAAATTGCCCGATACCTGCCCGTTGAAGTTATTATTGTTGTCGTACTGAATTACGGTTCCATTCCGGTCCTCGCCTTCTAATGTGATAAACGGCTTGTTGGAACGGACGTAAACAATCTCCGTATACGTTCCCCTCCGCACGAAGATATGGACCGGCTG
>JAFAQG010000423.1 GCA_019246575.1 Acidobacteriaceae bacterium | reverse complement strand
CCCGCGCCGTGGAGGTTCGTTCTGTCCAATAATTCAGGAGAAGGGGCGACCGTCGCATCGCCGGTCGAGCAACAAACGTTGAAGCCGCGCCCTGCCGTGCTGCAGATGACGCCTTACCATCCGCCCACCGGTGGGCGCCGCAACAAGCTGCGCCTCGATTTCAACGAAAACACGGTCGGGGCGCCGCCGCATGTTATCGATTTCCTCAAGCGTTATCTCACAGCGGCCGACCTGAGCATGTATCCCGAGTACGATCATGCGCTCGAAGATCTGGCCGAGCATTTCGATGTCGGCATCGACGAACTGACGCTGACGAACGGCACCGACGAAGCGATTCAGCTCGTCATCAACACGTTCATCGATGCTGGCGCCGAAGTTGTAATCCTGCGCCCGTCCTACGCTATGTACCGGTTCTACGCCCAGCTTGCGGGCGCCGCAATCGAGGAGATCGCTTATCGCGAAGGCACGCTGGCGTTTCCGCTCGAAGAATTACTGGAACGAATCACGCCCGAAACTCGCGCCATTCTGATCAGCAACCCCAATAATCCGACCGGCACCGGGACCACGCTCAACGGCATCGAGCGCGTCCTTCGAAGAGCTGCGAATGCGGCCGTGCTTGTCGACGAAGCTTATTACGAGTTCAGCGGCATAACAGCGCTTCCGCTGATTTCCACTTATCCGAATCTGTTTGTCAGCCGCACGTTTTCGAAGATTTACGGCATGGCGGCGATGCGCTGCGGTTGCCTGTTCTCGCAGGCAGTGAATATGGCGCATGTGCGCAAGGCGCAGTCGCCGTATAGCGTCAATTCGCTCGCGGCCATGGCTGCGCGCATCGCGGTGCAGGATCGAACATTCGTGGAAGATTATGCGCTCGAAGTTCTGACGGCGCGCGAGCTGCTGTATGTCGGGCTGGAAAAACTGAAAATTCCGTACATCAAGAGCCAGGCCAATTTCGTCCTGTTTCAAGCAGGCGACCGTGCCATCGAAATTCGGGACAAGCTGCGGAATCGCGGCGTGTTAGTCCGCGACCGTAGCTACGAAATTCCGGGCGCGGTCCGTGTAACGATCGGAACGCGCGATCAGATACAGCGATTCCTCGATGAGTTGGAGCAGATCTGGTGAAATCGCCGCTTGAATCCCCGCCAGGTGTCCTGGTCTTCGACATGGATGGCGTGCTGGTCGAAGTCACGCAATCGTATCGGGAAGCTATCCGCGAGACAGTCCGTCGCTTTACCGGCGACTTGGTGTCGCACGACGAGATTCAGGATTTCAAAAACGCAGGCGGATGGAATAACGACTGGTTGCTGTCACACCGCCTGATCACGGACCGGGGCAAGCAGGTGGAATATGCCGATGTCGTCGAGTACTTCAACCGTATCTTCTTCGGTGAAAACGGGGATGGGCTCATCGGTCGTGAAAACTGGATGCCGCGTCCCGGTTTGCTTGAGCGCCTTTCGAAATGCGCTGCGCTCGCCATCTTTACGGGTCGGGCGAAATATGAGGCCGACGCGACGCTCGCGCGAAACGCGAAGGCGGTTCGGTTTCACCCCATCGTCACGGACGAGTGCGTTGCAAATCCCAAGCCCGCGCCCGACGGCCTCCAGCTTATAGGCCAGGAGTACCCGGAAGAAACGATCTGGTATCTCGGCGATACGGTCGATGACGCACGTAGCGCCCAAGCTGCCGGGGTGCCTTTTATCGGCGTCTCGACGCCCCACAACCCGCGGCATGAAGAGATCACGGCCATTCTCAAACAAGAGGGCGCGTTCGCCGTTCTTCAGGACATCAATGAACTCGAAGCGCTGGTGGACGAAGCCGCAAACCAGTACGCATGAGAGAAGCGCGGATCGATCGCAATACCAAAGAGACGCAGATTAGCGGATGCCTGCGCATCGAAGGCACGGGCCAATATCAGATCTCGACGGGCATTCGCTTCCTCGATCACATGCTCGAGCTGTTCAGCAAACACGGCGCGTTCGATCTCGACATTCACGCGCGCGGCGATCTGGATGTCGACCAACACCACACAGTTGAAGACGCCGGCATCGTGCTTGGCGATCTCTTCTCGAAAGCGTTGGGCGACCGCCGTGGCATCAATCGGGCGGGCTATTTCGTGCAGCCCATGGATGAAACGCTGGCCGTGGTTGCGGTCGACCTCGGCGGAAGGTCTGCGCTCGTTTACGATCATCAAGTGAACGTGGTGCATGTGGGAGATCTCCAAACCGAACTGCTCGAAGATTTCTTCTCCGGCTTTACCAATCACGCCGGAGCGAACTTGCATGCGAAAGTGATGTACGGCCGGTCGAATCACCACAAAATCGAAGCTATTTTCAAGTGCTTTGCGCGGGCGATGCGTTACGCCTGTTCCACAGACGAGCGCCTGAAGGATCAGCTTCCGTCCACAAAGGGATTGTTGTGACGACCATCGTCGATTACGGCGCAGGCAATCTCCGCTCCGTGCAAAATACGCTCGATGAGCTCGGCGCAAATTACGAGACGACGAGCGATCCCGAGGTTGTCGCGCGAGCCGAAAAAATCATTCTGCCCGGTGTCGGCCACTTCGGGCAGATGATGCGCGCCATGGATGAACTCGGCCTGCGCGACGCCGTTCTCGAAAGGATTCGCGCCGGCGTGCCCTTCCTTGGTATCTGCATCGGCCTGCAATGCCTGTTCGAAGCGAGTGAGGAATCGCCCGGCAGCAAAGGTTTGGCTGTTTTTTCGGGCGCGGTCCAGCGGTTCGCGGGTAACATGCGCATTCCGCACATGGGCTGGAATGAGCTCACACGGCTGCGCGACTGCCGCCTGCTTCGCGGCTTACCGGAGCGCGTATTTACCTATTTCGCGCACAGTTATCGTGCGCCGATCACGCAAGCCACGGCCGCGACGTGCACTTATAACCGGCCGTACGCAGCAGTGATCGAGTCGAAAAATATCTACGCTGTACAGTTTCATCCCGAGAAATCCGGGCCGACCGGCTTACGCGTGATGCAGAATTTTCTCCAATTGTAATGCTGGCGAAACGCATCATCCCGTGTCTCGATGTCACGGGCGGCCGAGTCGTTAAGGGCATCAACTTCGTTGGTCTGCGCGATGCCGGCGACCCGGTCGAACTCGCCCAACGATACAACCTGCAAGGCGCAGACGAGCTGGTTTTCCTCGACATCACGGCCTCGAGCGATGCGCGCGACATTATCGCCGATGTTGTTGCCCGCACCGCGCGAAAGGTTTTCATTCCGCTCACGGTTGGGGGCGGGATTCGCAGCGTCGCCGATGCGCGCAAGATTATTCTCTCCGGCGCCGATAAGGTGAGCGTCAACACAGCTGCTGTCCACAGGCCCGAGCTCATCCGCGAACTAAGCCAGGAGTTCGGCGCGCAGGCGGTCGTACTCGCGATCGATGCACGGCGCTCTGGCGCTAACAGATGGAACGTTTACACGAAAGGGGGCCGGTATGACGAAGGCATCGACGCCGTTGAATGGGCCGCGGGCGGCGAGTCGCTGGGCGCAGGCGAAATTCTGCTCACCTCCATGGATACCGATGGCGTGCAAACCGGTTTCGATTGCGAGCTGACGAAAGCTGTCGCGGCCGCAACCACAATTCCCGTGATTGCATCGGGCGGCGCGGGTGCGCCCGAAGATTTCGTCCGGGTTCTTACGGAAGGATGCGCCGATGCCGCCCTCGCCGCTTCCGTCTTTCATTACGGCAAGTACACCGTTGCCGATTTGAAGAGCGCCCTCACAAGAGCGAACGTTCCGGTGAGGCCTGCGGCGTGATTATTCCGTGCATCGACCTGATGGAAGGCAAGGTCGTTCAGCTGCGCCAGGGTCGGGATAAGGTTCTCGAAGGCAAGTCGCCGGGCGAGATGCTTGATACGTTTGAGGGATTTCCGCAGATTCAAGTCATCGATCTCGACGCCGCGATGGGCAAGGGATCGAACAGCGCAGTGGTCGAGCATCTTGCGTCGCGTACGAAGATCCGCGCCGGCGGCGGCGTACGATCCATCGAGCGAGCGCGCGAACTCGTGCAACAAGGCGCATTTCGCGTCATCGTGGGCACCGCCGCATTCTCTCCTACGGGTGCGAACACTTCATTCCTGCAGCAACTCGCCGATGCTGTCAGCCGTGAGCGCATCGTTGTTGCGGTCGACAGCAAGGACGGGCGTGTCGTCGTCAAGGGCTGGCAGGAATCGACCCGATGGACCGCAGCCGAAATCATTCGCGACATGGAACCCTACTGCTCGGGCTTTCTCTGCACCTATGTCGATAAAGAAGGAATGATGGAGGGCACGGATCTCGATTGGTTTGAATCGCTCCGACACTCCACAAGCCACGAGTTGACCGCGGCCGGCGGCATCACGACGCTCGACGATATAGCAGCGCTCACCGGCATGCGGATCCACTGCGCGATAGGAATGTCTATCTACACGGGACGCCTGAATCTGCACGATCTGCGCGCCTTCAATGCAGCGGCGACTACATGACCGTGCTACGTTGAGCTTTCAATCTACATCTAACTGGCGGATTTTATTTACGTGGATAAACAAGTGAACAGAACGCTAGCATGGATCAGTATTCTGACCGGACTCGGAACGGCCCTGCTGACATGCGCTACGGGACTCGTACGCGGCGACACCTCCGACGTGAAAAACGTAATCACTGGAAAGGCAGCCTTCACCAGCTACAAGGGCGAGAGTCCCGGGACATTCCGTAAGATTACGGTAGCCGATCTGCCGGACCCATACGCGACGGAAGCCGTCTCCAACGGCCCGAAAGTGGTGGCCAGACCCGCCGATGCGTGGCCAAAGGCGCCCCCGGGCTTCACGGTCCAGCTGTACACGCAACCCAGTGCTCCTCCTCGCGAAGTTCGGACCGCCCCGAACGGCGATCTTTTCGTCGCGGAGAGCTATAAGGGTCAGGTCGAAGTCTTTCGCGGCATCACGCCGGACGGAAAACCCGAGCAACAGTCCATCTTCGCGACCGGATTGCGGAACAACTTCGGGATTGCTTTTTACCCGCTCGGAAGCAATCCGCAATGGGTCTACATTGGCAACACAAATTCGGTCGTGCGGTTCCCATATAAGAGCGGCGATCTGAAGGCAAGCGGGCCGCCTGAAACCATCATTCCCAAACTGCCTGCCGGAGGCGGTCACTGGACGCGCGACTTGGCGTTCTCGCCCGACGGCAAGAAGCTGTTCGTCGCGGTTGGATCTGCCTCCAATGTCGCGGAAAACGATCCCGAGCTGCAGGGCCCCGAATTCCACCGCGCCAACATACTCGAGTTCACGCCTGAAGGCAAGTTCGTGAAGGTCTACGCGTCCGGTATCCGAAACCCTGTCGGGATCGCGATCGATCCCTCGAGCGGCCACCTCTGGTGCTCGGTCAACGAGCGCGACAACTTGGGCGACAATCTTGTTCCCGATTACATTACCTCGGTAAAGGAAGATGGATTTTACGGCTGGCCATGGTACTACATGGGCGACCATCAGGATCCGCGGCACGCGGGCAAGCACCCCGAGTTGAAGGGCAAAGTGATCGTACCCGACGTGTTATTGCAGCCTCACAATGCTTCGCTCGAGATGACCTTCTATGAGGCGAACCAGTTCCCGAAAGAGTACGAAGGCGATATCTTTGCCGCGGAACATGGGTCCTGGAACAGGGCGGCGCGGTCCGGTTATGAGGTCGTTCGCGTGCCTCTTAAGAGCGGCAAAGCCGCCGGCGAGTACGAGGACTTCCTCACGGGCTTTGTCACCTCGGACGGCAATGCCTGGGGGCGCCCGGTGGGAGTCGCCGTCGCATCGGACGGCTCATTGATGGTGACCGACGATGGGTCGAAATCTATCTGGCGCATAACTTACGCGGGCAGCACACGATGATGAATCGAACCGTCGTACGGTTGTTCATGAGGGCATGAAACGGCGGTCCTTTACTCGGCTTGCGGCGGGTGCGCTCCTCGGTTACGGCGGCTTCGAAAGCTCTGGCGCGCTGTTT
>JAFAQG010000084.1 GCA_019246575.1 Acidobacteriaceae bacterium | reverse complement strand
TCGTTTTTTCAATACACCTCAAGCTGCTCTTTACCCGGTAACTTGGGGAACGCCGCGTGCGGCTCCATTTGATACCAGTAGGCAACGGAAGCGATGTCGTCCTGAAGCGGCAAGTACGTGCCGTCTTTCCTCCATCCCAGCGCCTGGATCGTAACGCGCAAATCGCGCTCGAAGCGAACGGGATCCGGGATATGCCAGCGATACATTCCAAATCGCTGTTGAGACTGATATAAGCCGTCAGGTTGAAGAACCTGAATCAGCCCGGTATAAGGGCTGGTGAACTCGACATACTTCTTCTTTTCGTGGTCTTCGAAGTCGTAAGATCCGCCGAAGTAGTCTTCTGTTCCTGTGCCGTTGATGGTCGGAAATTCACGGTCGCCGTCGATGAAGAACTCGACCTCGCCTTCGCCCCACCAACCGTTGTTGTGGACACCCCAGGCCAGGTACGTCCCCACGTATTGCCCTTTGCCTTTAACCTCGTCAAGAATGGTGTACACCTGTTTATACGGCAGAGGATTCACGCGTCGAAACTGTGCATGGAAATACCCCGCATCGGCTGGAACTTCGGTCCGGGTGTAATCAACCGAGTAGTACAGGCTCATCGGTCGCGAGCCCTGGTTTTCCATCGTGATTTTCGCCCGTTTACGGAACGGCATCGGCCAATACGAGTTGAAACCACTCCCGGGGTTTACGCAAATCGGCAGTGAGGCGATCTGCGCGAATTTGCCCCACCCCATCCCGAAGAAATCGCCGACCGGTGTTTCCACCGACGGCTGCGTTTCGCCGTCCCAGTACATACGCAGAATCTCGGTGCGCCAATCGCCTGTAGGCGTCATCCAGATGTGTTGAATGCCGCCTGGTCCGGCGATATCGGCCAAGGTGAAGGTCTCTCCGGCGGCGATGTTGACAAAAGGATTTACTTTCCAACCCTGCCCGAGGTCGCGCGAAGCCTTTGAAGCGTTGCCTTCCACTGCCATGCCGCCCTTGCCTTTTTCGCCGGTCAGGTTTTCGGGGCTGGCAGAAAAGCTTTTGGCATTTGAAGTACGGAAGATGTTGCTGAGATTGTTCGTCAGGCCGTCGTAGGCCTGCTGCGCAATAGCGGTGAAGGCGAACAGGAATGTCGCAATGAGCGAAAATCGGCGTCTGTGGAACATGATTCGCAAGGCGTTAGCACGCGTGCGCACCGATGATATCGAAGTACCTGAGCGTTTCCGGTATGCTTCATAAGGAATGCAGCGGAAGGTCGTAATTTTCGGCGGCGGCGGGCAGCTTGGGGTCGAGTTGGTCCGCGAATTTCAGCGCCGCAACTGGGCAGTTCACAAGTTCGATCGACAGAGTCTCGACATCACCGACGGTGCCGCCGTTGAGCAGGCAGTCGCGAAGCTGGATCCGGGTGTGGTTGTGAATGCGGCTGCGTACAACCATGTCGACATCGCTGAACGCGAGCCGCTCGCTGCTCTACAGGCCAATGGATTGGCGGTGCGCAATCTGGCCATGGCGTGTCGCCAAACCGATGCACGGCTTGTACATTATTCCACCGATTACGTGTTTGACGGCACGAAAGGTACGCCTTACGTCGAGACCGATATGCCGCATCCGCTCGGAGCCTACGCGGTTTCCAAGCTCGCCGGCGAGCTGTATGCACAGGCTTACCTGGACAATCCGCTAATCATTCGCGTCTCGGGTGTATTCGGCCCCGGCGGAATGTTTACGCCGCGGGGGAATTTCGTAGAGCTGATGCTGCGCTTGGGTAATTCGAGCAACCCAATTCGCGTAGTGGAAGACCACGCCGCTTCTCCGGCTTATGCGCCGGCGATTGCCTCGCGCACAGTGGATATGCTCGATGCCGGATTGACCGGACTGTATCACATGGGCGGCGGCGAGGCGATCTCCTGGTACGCCTACGCGAAGCTGATTTTCGAAGTGGCGGGGCTGTCGCCGCAGTTGCAGCCCACTGATGAGCGGGAGTATCGAACGGCTGCGCGGCGGCCGAAGTTCTCGGCGCTCTCAAACAGCAAGGTGGAAGCGGCCGGCATTGCTCGGATGCCGGGCATGCGCGAGGCGGTGACACAGTACTTCCAAGC
>JAFAQG010000289.1 GCA_019246575.1 Acidobacteriaceae bacterium | reverse complement strand
TCCCAACCCGTGATAGGCAACGCTCCGCCGGCCAGGAGTTCGGGACCGGCGACATCTGTCGATGACTGTGGAAAGAAAATATAACCCGCGCTGCTCAGCGGCAGGTTGGCTGATCGGGTGATCGCCAGATAGTAAATTCCATCGCTGGCCGGCCCGACCTCATTTCTTTAATTGGGGTAGAGTTTTTCATGATGAGTTCGCTCCGAGATGCAGCCGTTGCGACGCTGCTCGCAACCGCCGCCGTCTTTGCTCAAACCGGCATCCAGCCTGAGGCGAGCGCCTGGCGTCGTCTGCCGTCGTGGACGGACCTTCGGTCACTCCTGAGGTAATCTCGGTCGCGGCCACTAACGGCGTTACCGCAGTCGACATTCCGCTTGTCGTCAATTCACCGGACGGCATCGCGGGTACTTACGCCCATACGCAAACGCTGGACTTTGCTCCCATACTAACTCTCGTGACGGCAAACGTTGTTTACGTGGGCCGTGGTTGCCCCGCCACTCAAACCGATCCGGCCGATCCCTACCCCTCGGGCAATCTAAGCGGGCAGATCTTTCTCATCGATCGCGGCTTATGCAACGTCAGCTTGAAAATCGATCATGCCGCGCGCGCAGGCACCACTGCGGCGCTCATCGGGCTTGTCGCGCCGGGCGACGCCATCCCATTCTCGAACGGCGGCGAAACCCAGTTTGTTCCGTCTCTGGTGATCACGCAGTCGGATAGCAACAGCATTAAGTCGGCGCTTGCTTCCTCTGCTGTTAACGTGACACTTAGCCCGGCCAATGCCATTCCGCTCGCCGGCAATGTAGCCGGTTACTCATCGCGCGGCCCCAATGCCAGCTACAACATGTTAAAGCCGGATATAAGCGCTCCGCTCGCAGTTAGTCTCTCGTTTGGAACTTATCGCCTGAATGCGACTCAAACCTTCAGGAAGAAGTTGGTTATCGAAATTACAGCGACTCGCCTCGCGTCTATCAAGTCTCAAACGTCTACCGCGATGCAACGAACGCGAGCACAGCATTTACATTCTCCGTTTTGGCATTCGACAATTACTTCACCGGCGCTGTTACGGATCTAATTGGTCCTATGCATTTTGAGCTGGACATGCTGCGGTATAACACTCAATTCGGTTCGTACGCCGTTCCACCAATCGCCGCAGGCGCTGTGACCGTATCGCCGAACTCGTCTTATAACGGCAACTCGCCTTCGCAGCAAGGTCTGCTACTGATGTACACGAACGGACTGTCGGGCCGCGAAGCAGATATCGTAACCGTTACGCCGTAAATGAAATGATCTTCCCCTCGAGCTCCGCTACCCGGCGCTCGAGCGTGCGTAGTGTCCGCAGCATTTCTCCGAGGCGCGTATAAGTCGCCGAAGCTCGCAGCCATTCACGCGAATCGAAGGCGGGCGAGCCGCTGACCACTGCGCCTTCCGGCACATCGTGACCCACGCCCGACTGCGCCCACACGATCGCATTCTTATGAATCGTGAGATGGCCCGACGATCCTGTTTGCCCGGCCATGATCACGTTTTCTTCGAGAACCGTGCTGCCCGCCAGACCCGTCTGCCCGCAAATGATGTTGTCCTCTCCCACTACACAGGCATGTCCAATCTGGCACAGGCTGTCGATCTTCGCGCCGCGCTTCACACGCGTTTCGCCGAGCGTCGCGCGATCCACCGAAGTTAAGGTCTGGATCTCGACGTCGTCTTCCACCACAGTTATGCCGGATTGCGGAATTTTGTACTGCCGCCCGTCGCTGCCCTTTGCAAACCCGAATCCGTCGCCGCCCACCACGACGCCGTTGTGCAATGTTACACGATTTCCGACGCGTGTGAACTCCCGAACCGAGACATGCGCATGCGCGGTGAAATCGTCGCCTATAGTGCAGCCGTCGTAAATCACCGCGTGCGGATACAGCACTGCGTTCTCGCCAATTGTCGTGTTCTCGCCAATTACGACGTAAGCGCCGATCGAGGCATTCGGCCCCACACTCGCACTCCCTGCGATGCACGCTGTCGAATGAACGCCCGCCGGCGGCTTCGGGGCTCGGTAGTAGAGCGCAAGGACGCGCGAAAAATCGTAATATGGATTTCTCGATACTAGCGTCGCGATTTCACTATCTTTCAGCGCTTCCGCGGCAATAACCGCCGATGCGTTCGTTTGCTTCAGTTTGGGCGCGTACTTCATGTTTGCCAGGAATGTGACCTCGCCCGGACCGGCCTTTTCGATCGTGGAAACCCCGATGATCGCAATCGTCGGGTCGCCGGCCAGCTCGCAGCCCAGCAGCTCCACAAGCCGGCCCAAAGTGTACGACGGCATACCGCTTAGGTCTCTGCGACCACGGGGTTCCTCAGTTCGCCGATCTCCGAAATTTTGATCACTACATCGTCGCCCGGCCGAAGCCAACGTTGCGGTCGGCGGGCAAACCCCACCCCGGCGGGGGTGCCGGTCGAAACGATGTCGCCGGGCTCGAGTGTGAAAACACTCGACAGGTGCGAGATCAATTCGGGTATTTTGAATATCAGCTCGCGCGTGTTCGAGTTCTGCAATAACTCCCCGTTGATCTCCGTCTTCACGTCCAGGCTGTGCGGATCCGCAATCTCGTCTGCCGTGATGATCCAGGGGCCCATTGGCGCAAACGTGTCGAACGTTTTCCCCATCAGCCACTGGGTTGTTGCCCGCTGAAAATCGCGGGCGCTTACGTCGTTCACGATCGTGTAGCCAAAGACATGCTTTGCCCAGTCCTGGGGTTGGATATGGCGTCCGCCTTTGCCGATCACGAAGGCGAACTCGCCTTCATAATCGGGAGCCTTGGATACTTTCGGCAGCACAATGTTTGCGCCCGGAGCGATCACCGCGGTGGCGAACTTATTGAAAATCGTCGGAACGCTCGGAATCTCCGAGCCGCTTTCCTTGGCGTGATCCAGATAATTCAGTCCCACGCAGATCAGTTTCCGGGGTGTCGGAATCGGCGCAAGCAGCCTTACGCTCTTCAGCGGACGCTTTGCTCCTTCCGGCGCTGCCTCCAGTAACTGCCGCGCCTTTGTCCGGCCTTGTTCTCCCGACGCGATGAATTCGAGCAGCGATGTAAATCCCGCACTCGAAAGATCGACCACGGAATCGTTGCCTGAAAGCACTCCGGGCCGGGCTTTCCCTTCAACTTCAAACGTTACAAAGCGCATCTCTACAGCTTAGGACGTGCGCGATCGGGCGATCTCGGGCGTTTCTTCCACCGGAACGGGCAGCGTTCTTTCGGGCTCCAGATAATAAAGAGTGAGACCGTCCTGCAAAATTCGCAATGCCTCGTCCGGAGTGTTCGCGAACCGGAACAGGCTCAGATCAGATTTCGAAATGACGCCGTGCCGCAC
>JAFAQG010000270.1 GCA_019246575.1 Acidobacteriaceae bacterium | reverse complement strand
TGGGCGATAAGCTATGGAGTGGCAATGAGAGTCTCCATCGGAGCAGATCACGCGGGCTACGACCTCAAGCAGTACTTGATTGGAGTGATCGAAAACCTCGGGCACAGTGTTCACGACGTGGGCACGTTTCAGCCCGGAAAGCCCGATGACTATCCCGATTACGCGGCGTTGGTCGCCGAAGACATCCGCTCCGGCAAAGCGCAGCGCGGAGTTCTGGTGTGCGGCAGCGGCGTAGGGGTCTCCGTTGCAGCAAACAAATTTAAGGGAATTCGGGCCGGACTGTGCCACGATCACTACTCCGCTCATCAAGGCGTCGAACACGATGATATGAACGTTCTCGTTCTGGGCGCGCGCATCATTGGGCCCATGTTGGCCGAAGACGCAACCGAAGCTTTCTTGAAAGCAAGTTTCAGCGGCGAAGAACGCCATATCCGCCGCCTCAATAAGGTGAAAGGAATCGAACAAAATGAGTTCCGCTAACGTGAGGACAGCTCAAAGTACGGAAGAGTTATCGTACTCGTTACCCGGCGAACTGAAAAGCGCAATCAAGGATGCCGAGAAGGCCTGGAATGCTTCGCGCAATACCGAGAAAATATGGAGCAAAGATGCCTCGCTTTGGACGAATGCCGATGAAAGTAAGTGGCTGGGTTGGCTCGATATTGTAGACCAGCAGTTAGAGCACCTCTCTAAGTTCAAGGCGCTTTCGGCGGAGATAGCAGAGGACGGTTTCACTCACCTGTTACTGCTCGGCATGGGTGGTTCGAGCCTCGCGCCCGAAGTATTTGCGATGACGTTTGGGAGGCAGCCAGGTTGGCCCGAACTTCTGGTGCTCGACTCCACGGATCCGGTACAGATCAAGAGTTTTCGCGACCGGATTGACCCCGCGCGCACTCTCTTTTGCGTTTCCAGCAAATCGGGGACAACGCTCGAGCCGAACATTTACATGCAGTATTTTTACGACCAGGCGAGGAAAGCGATCGGCGACCGCGCGGGTCACCATTTTATTGCTGTCACGGATCCCGGCTCAAAGCTGGAGGGCGTAGCGGAAAAGCTGTCCTTCCGGCGTCTATATCAGGGCGTCCCGAGCATTGGCGGCCGCTACTCGGCGCTCTCTGACTTCGGCATGACGCCTCATGCTGCGGCGGGTTTCGATACCGAGCGATTACTTCGGCGTGCCAAGCTGATGGCGGATGCGTGTAAGAACAGCAAGGTGGCTGAAAATCCCGGGGTCTCGCTGGGCATTTTCCTCGGCATCTCGGCCGCGAAGTTCGGCCGCGACAAAGTTACGCTCCTGTGTTCGCAATCGATATTTGATTTGGGCGCGTGGCTCGAGCAGTTGCTTGCCGAGTCGACCGGAAAACAAGGACATGGACTTATCCCCGTGGATCGCGAGCCGATGGCGGAAGCCGGCCGATACGGAAGCGATCGCGTCTTTGCTTACGTTAAATATGCACCAGACAAAGATGCCGAGCTCGAGAATCACGTGGCGGCGCTCGAAGCTGCCGGTCATCCGGTTGTGCGAATCGTACTGGGTGACCGGTACGATATCGGCCAGACTTTCTTCCAGTGGGAGATCGCGACCGCAGTAGCGGGGTCCCTAATCGGGATTAATCCATTCGATCAGCCCGATGTGGAGGCTAGCAAAATCGTGACGCGCGAGCTTACGTCCGCGTTCGAAGCCACGGGTTCGCTACCTGCTGAGCAGCCTATACTTGACCAGGACGGCATCAAACTCTTCACGGACAAAGCAAACGCGGAGGCGCTGATGAACGGAGGCAGCACACTTGGCGCAATTATCCGTCAGCATGTCGATCGTTTGTCGAGCGGAGACTACTTCGGACTGCTTGCCTACATTCCGATGTTTCCGGAGTACGAGCAAAAGCTGCAGGCGATTCGACGTCAGATTCTGGAGACGAAGCAGGTAGCGACGGTGCTCGGGTTTGGTCCTCGCTTCTTGCACAGCACAGGGCAGGCCTATAAAGGCGGTCCGAACTCCGGAGTCTTCCTGCAGATTACGTGCGATGATGCGCAGGACTTGCCTGTTCCCCAACAGAAATACACGTTCGGCATTGTGAAGGCTGCGCAGGCGCGCGGCGATTTTCAAGTATTGGCCGACCGGCATCGCCGTGCCTTGCGAGTCCACCTCGGGAAGGATCTCGAGAAGGATCTCGGTCGATTGCAGGATCTGGTTTCAGCCGCAGTCGCGCACTAACGATCGTGTCTGCTCGATAAAGTGCAGGCCATCGCCACGGCTGTGCACTCCTGAATTGGGTTACGACCGTAGTTGTTGTGGCACCATCGTGAAATGGACCAAGTCGAAGCGCACCGTCTTCCGGCGCCGGTTGCAGTTGACGAACGCACGAGCGCTGCCGGCCTGCGCGCCGTGGCGACTTTGGAGGCGATCAAAGGGATCGCTGTTATTGTCCTGATGGCGATCGTGCTGCTAGTGCATAAGCACGCGGAGGATCTGGCGGAGAACTTACTGTTTCATCTGCATATCAACCCCGACCGGCACGTTTCACAAGCTTTCCTGAACGCGGCGTCACGGCTGAGCGACACGCGTCTTCTCACGATCACAGCCGCCGCAGTTCTTTATAGCGCCGTGCGTTTCGTCGAGGGTTGGGGCCTGTGGAATCGGCGGGTCT
>JAFAQG010000266.1 GCA_019246575.1 Acidobacteriaceae bacterium | reverse complement strand
GAGCTGCTCTCCCTGGTGCTGCGTGGCTACATAATATTCGGGCATGCAACTACCAAAGTGATACGGATGGTGGAGGGAGCGCAGCGTGCTCTTGCCGACGATCTGACCTTCAGTGCCTTACGGTTCCTTATTGCTCACGAGTGTGGGCATCATCTCGCTTCACCTGGTTACAGCTCAAAAGTGACGGGTGTTGTGAACTGGCCAAAGCATGCATACGGACGAGCAGATCAGTTTGCCTTCGATCTTTGCTTGGCCCCAAGCCTTCTCATCGCCGACTCGCGCGAGCGAATTTTCTCAATGGCGATTGCTATTGCGGGGCCGTTCGCAGTGTTTTTGGTGGAGAGACTTCTTCGTGAAGTCGGGAACGAATTGCCAGGCTTTCGTCGTTCCTTTTGGCGTCTCTTTGACGCAATACCACCTCAAATTCGCATCCATACAATGCGTGGATGGTGTCGCCAACTCGACGCGACCCAATTGCTTTGGCATGCGGATGGTCTTGATAGATGGATGACGAAGTTGACGCCACAAGTCGCGGATCGCGCAACAACGTGGTAATACCCGCGTGGGGCTTCGCCCGTACATACCGGTTCACTGCGTGTCGACCAAAGTGCCGCGCCTGTTTTAAAGTCCAAGTTTTCTGCCGTGATATGGAAAAAGCGTTCGCAGGTCTTCTCGGTTCCAATAATCGGTTTCGCCTCGCGCAACAACCTGGCATTCGTGTTGGTACTGTCATCCTCGCTGTGGCCGCTGCGACATGATCGAATCTCCCAGCAGTATCGATTTACGCGGCCCAGTTTGCTTTAGACAATTCTCCTAATAACGGCGAACGATCTACGAGCCACAGGGAAGCTCGCTGTTCTCGGATCGATGACCGAGCGAGCAAACACAGCGAATCCCACCTTCCGCGGCGGCCAGAGTCTCGCAAGTTAGCCCGAAATCCCGATATGGGAAGTTCTGAATCCACGTGGACGTAAAGTCGTTATCTCGCGGATGTGATTCGTGCCTTCTGCCCAACGACGCGCCACCTGCAAAGATCCACTCACGCCTAATCGATGGTCGGCACTCCTTCGACTCCATTCGAATGTAGCGGTGAAATCGGACTCGCCTGCTGCACTGGTGAAGCGTCAACCGCCGCGGGTGTTGCCATATCTCCGGGCCGTGGCGTCGCAGCCGCAGCAGGTGGCGGCGCCTGTGCCGGTGCTGGCAGTCCCGACCCCAGCAGGATCTCTGGCACGAGGTTCGGAAAGTCTTCCAGTTTGCCGGTCCAGGACACGGCACCTTTGATCGGTGGAGGCGGAGCTGGCGGCGGTGGCTGAGCAAGTTGGACTTGAGCCTGCCAGAACGCTTGCACATTCGCGAATCCTTGTGGGTTCGAGTTCCGCGTCTCGCGCCCGGTTTTACTCACCATCCAGACACCGATCACGCCGGCAGCCACCGCATGGTTGTCGAACGGATCGGGAGCCGTCGACGGCTGCGGCGGTCCGCCGTTCGGATCCTGCATCGGGGCTTCTGCAAGCAGGTTCTGGATGTCCGCCAAAGTCTTTTCCTTCTGGTCCCGTAACGAGCTCTCGAATCCTGGCACCTGAATGAGCTCGAAGATCTCCTCGATGTTGAGCGGGTCGAGGATCGAAAGCGCCTGCTGCACGTCTGGTGGGAAGTCTTTGAGCAATGAGAACACCGCATCGCGACGATCGGCGAGCGTCATCGGGAAATCGTCATTTGCTTCCGCATGCCAGCCCGACTCTTTGAGTTGCGCCATGTCGGCCACATCGGTTTCCGTGCCGTATGCGCCTTTGCGTTGCGCGACCACGGTGCCCGCGCCATACTTTGCGCGGAGCTTCACTAGGATCTCGGCAACCTCTTCGGCCGCGAATCGCATCTCGTCTGCTTGTGGCGCAAGCTGCATGAGCGCTTGATCTCGCCGCTGCTTCGCTTCGCGGTACGTCGAGGTCGGTTGTCCGCCCCCAGCGAGCTCCGGCCGGATTCCGGTGATGTCCTGCATGAACTGCCGCGCGAGGTTCAGCAGCGGCAAAACTTGGTCCCCGAGTCGCGCCGGCGGAATCTGGAAAATGCGCTTCGACAGATCTCCGTCAACTGGCAGAGCGGTCAGAATAATCTCAGCCGGAACCGCTTCCTTGGTGTTGATTGCTTCCCGGTCAATCAACTGGGAGTCCATGATGGTCTGCGTGATCGCTCGGAGTACCGTCTCGATCGCCATGCCGAACAGATCGTCAATCGCACGCTGTATCGGTAGTGCATCCGCGGCAATCGGCCGTTCCATGAGGCGCTCGCCACGGCCCACCCGGCAGATCGCCCACTCGTCTTCAATCCGCCGATTGTCGATTTCCACCGTGACGCTACCTGCGCGGGCGATGTAGAGCCCCTCGGGGAACTGCCGCTGAAACACCTCGCGGGCTTCAAGGCTGGTGATGGATTCGTAGAGGTGGGGCCGCAACCAGTACTCGGCAAGGCGCCACTGGTTCTGTTTTTTCGACCGCCCGGTGCCTGAAGGATTCGCTACCGCGTCGCGAGCTTCCTGCGCCGAGGTGGTCGATGCTCCGTAATCGTCGTCCGGCACATCGTTGTCCCGGTACTGCTCCAGTCGGCCGGGTGCGCCGTTCTTACCTTTGTACCGGGAGAGCAGGCGCCACTTCGATTGCATGACTTCGCAGCGCAACTGGTCGATCTCTCCTCGAGACTTGGCTTCGTACGGAATCGAGACTTCGAGCACCGAGTAAATCCGAATCTCCGCGTCGCCGTTGTCGTAGGCTTCTTCGCCCACCTGCACGGGAACGGGTGTTCCGTCCTCGCCCACCTGCACGTCGATCTTCGGCTCAACCGTCTGGCCGTACTTCTGGGCATCGGTGTTCCAGACACCGCGAATGAATACCGGGCCTGTCACGTACTGATGGAACGCCAGCGCTTTCCATTGGCGGTCGACCTTGTTCTTCGCCCAGAGGTCACGGATGTTGATGTCTGCGTTCTGGGCACAACTCGTGCTGTCGGCGTCCTGGGGATTGTCCGAAACTGCTTTCACTCGGGGCGCGTTCTGCCCCATCACGGCGCAGAACTTATAGAGATCGCCGCCCATGAGGTTCAGCGGCGGGCACAGCTTCACGTCCGCGCCGCCGTCGCCTGTCGTGTCGATCGGCAGGTAATCCGCAATGTCACCGTAACTCGTCGAGACTTGGCCCGGCACATTGAAATGGTTGTTCTTAATGAACTGCCAGTTCAGTCGCGCTTGGTTCACGAGCACCTGCCGCTCAAACTCGAACTGTGAATCAAGGCATGCCTTCACGAGTTGCGTAATGGCGCCGTCGTAACGCGCGATGATCTCGTCGTTGCTCAACGCTTCCGGTGCGGGTCCAATGATGTCCACGTTTACTCTTTGATGAGGCTCTGCAGGAATTCAGCCGTGCGCTGCGCAACCGCTTCGCTCGGCAGAATGCGCCCCTGGCGACCCACGGGTTCACTCCCCGCTGGCTTGGGCACCGCTTGGGGCTGGATGTGCGGAGCCTCGGGGTAGGGCATTCCGGCACCCATGCGCTGCCACGAGTGATTGATGTGCATCTGGTATGCAGTGCGTTCACCTTGCAAAGCCTCGTGCATCATGTCCCAAAGCTTTTCGCGCTCGACCCTCGCGCCTTGGAGACGATCCTGCAACAGGAGTTTCTCTTGCGTTGCCTCCCGCAACCCCTCACGCACT
>JAFAQG010000247.1 GCA_019246575.1 Acidobacteriaceae bacterium | reverse complement strand
CGCTCACCAGCTCGCCATGGGCTTCCGCGAACTCCGCGCCGAAGCGGACCGGCACTTTACCGAAACTAAGCGGCGCAAACGCGATGACCTCCGTGAACAGGTCCCGCCGCTCTCTGACAGCTCGAAAGACAGGGAAAGATAGGGAGGTATCGTCGTACCCCGATTGCCAGCTGTTGAGAGGCTGGTTTTTTAGGTGAAACATCAGCAATTGCTGCGGATCAGAAACCGGAAGAAAGCGAAGCAACACGGCATTCGTGACGCTGAAAACAGCCGTGTTTGCTCCCACTCCAAGAGCAATCGTCAGAACGGCGATGCTCGTAAAGCCCGGCGACTTCAGAAGCTGTCGCACTGTGTAGCGCAGATCATTCAGCACAGAGCTCGTAACCCGCACTTTGGTGCCCACATTCAGCGGCTCAAAACTCGCGTTCTTTGTGTGAACGCCTCTCCGGATTCGACAGCGCGGTGTTCGGAATCGCGCACCGGTTTACTCGTCCCGTAGCGCTATGACGGGCGAAATGCGGGTCGCTCGAAGCGCGGGAACAAAAGTGGCCAGCAGAACCACAAACATGACTCCCACCGGCGCTGCCCCGAACGTTAAAAGGTCCCTCACGCCAATACCAAACGTCATCGTGCTGAGTAACCGCGTCAATGCGAAAGCTGCGCCCAGGCCGATCACAATTCCGATCGTCGCAAGCGAGGCGCCTTGCGTAATTACGATTCGCACCACTTCCGCCTGAGCTGCGCCCAGAGCCATGCGCACGCCGATCTCATGCGTTCGCTGAGCAACCATGTAAGCAATAACACCGTAAATCCCCACTGCTGCCAGCCCTAACGCTATCGATGCGAACAATCCCAGCAAAAGAGCGTTAAACCGCGGCTGGGAAATCGAAAGATTCAACGATTGCTCCATAGTGGTTACCCGCGCTAGAGTCACACCTGGATCAACAGCTTGGATTTTACGACGGAGCGCCGCCGCAAGACCAGCCGCATCTCCAGACGAGCGCACTGCGAGGTACATTTGCGGGGCGTAGCTTTGGGCAAACGGCATGTAGTAAGCCGGATCCGTATCCACCGCCAATCCTAGATACTTCACGTTTCCAACCACCCCCACGATCTTCATCCACGGATCCCCCGAGCTCGGTCCGCTGCGCTTAATGCGCTTTCCCATGGGTTCTTCATTCGGCAAAAAGCGATGCGCAAAGCCTTCGCTGACGATCGCCACCGGCGCTGCATTCTCGTTGTCATGCTCGCTGAAGTAGCGGCCTCGAATAAGCGGAATGCCAAGCGTCCGAAAATACTCCGGACTCACCGTTACAGCGGAGACGACCGGGTTCTGCTCTCCCGAACTCAGCAGCTGTCCCTCGATTTGAAACGTATCCGCATCGCCCTGCCGGTCCGGGGGCAAGGCGTCGCTGAGGGCCACCATTGAAATCTCCGGAACCTCTCGCGCACGCCGAAGAACTTCCTCATAAAAAGCAAGACCAGTCGGAGCATCAGAGTATTTTCGGCTGTCTGGGGAAACCAATATCGTCAAAAGTTGCCGGGGAGGGGTGAAAAATCCGCCGCTCACGTTTTGAAGATTGAAGAAACTGCGCAGCAATAGTCCCGCGCCCACCAGAAGCATCAGAGAAGTCGCAATCTCACATACCACTAGAGCGGCACGTACACGCCCGCGAGTCTGACCGGCGCCGCCGCTGCGTCCGTCCTCTTTTATGGTGGCGTTTAGGTTCGCGCGCGCACTTTCCAGCGCAGGCGCGATCCCAAATAGAATGCCCGTAAGCATCGACACAAATACCATGAACCCTAATGCGCGCCCATCGAGCCGGACGGAATCAATGAGCGGCAGATTGCCCGGATTCCATAAACGAATCAGTTCAATACCGCCCCAAGCCAGCGCGACTCCCGCCGCGCCGCCCATCACCGCCAAAAGCACACTCTCAGTAAGCAGCTGCCGCACGAGGCGGCTGCGCCTTGCGCCCAGGCTGAGCCGCAAAGCCATCTCCCGCTCGCGCACTGTAGCGCGGGCCAGCATCAAATTGACTACGTTGACCACGGCGATCAGCAGCACGAAGCCAACCGCGCCGGCGAGCACCAGGATTGCGGGTTTCAGCGTTGTGCCCAACAGAGCCTCGCGCAACCCAAGCACCGGCAGGCTCAACCTTTTGTAATAGGGATTCTGCTGCATCATGCGCAATCCGATGTTGTTCGTTTCGGCTTGCGCCTGCTGTAACGTCACGCCTGCTTTCAGTCGGCCGATGCCGCGATACAGCCATGGGCCATATCGCGTCGGCGTCTTCAGGCGCAGATTGGTCCAAAGTTCCGTGTCTGGACGCGGAAATCCAAATGCGGCGGGCATCACACCGATGACCGTCGAGGGAGCGCCGTTCACCAAAATACTCTGGCCCAATACCGCCGAACTCGCGGCGAAACGCCTTCGCCAGATCGCTTCACTCAGCACCGTAAGCGAGCCGCTCGCCGGCTGATCTTCCGCGGCCGCGAATGTTCGCCCGAGCAGCGGAGGCGCCCCAAGCGCAGGAAAGAAACCTGCCGTTACCGATGCTCCCCGGACCTGTTCCGGCAGGCCTTCCTTCCCGCCAACGTCCATCCGCACCGTGGTGAAGAGCGAAGGA
>JAFAQG010000240.1 GCA_019246575.1 Acidobacteriaceae bacterium | reverse complement strand
CGGTGGCGGTAGTGGCGGTTCCGGGGGCGGTGGGGGCTCTAACGGCGGCGGCACCGTTCCGACGAACGTCTGGGTCAACCTCATCGCAAAACATAGCGGCAAATGCCTCGATGTCACAGGCGGCCCAGGTGCAACAGCTCCGGAGACTCAGCTGGAGCAGTGGGGCTGCTGGGGCGGCAGCAACCAGAAATTCCAGTTCACCGCAGTCAACGGCGGCTATCAAATCATGGCTCAAAATAGCGGGTTGTCGTTGGATGTGTATGGCGGCTATCCCTACGACGGAGTCCCGATTATCCAGTATGCTTTTTCGCCCAACCTTTACGACGACGTCTGGAACGTATCTCCGAACGCAGATGGGTCCTTTACGTTTTCCGCGGTGAGCAGCGGTAAGTGTATGGATGTCACCGGTATATCGGTGGACGACGGCGCCGCCGTCCATCAATGGACATGCTGGGGCGGCGACAACCAGAAATGGCAAATCGTCCCCGCCCAGTAGTAACCTAGACGCTCGCGCTACACATCGAGCTCAAACTGGAGAGCCACCGAACATTCGGTGGCTCTTCGTATTTGCACACCCTCTTGTGCGCGCCCCTTACAATTGGGGCGATGTCTCTTCTCGACAGAATCCAAAAAGACATGACGGACGCGATGAAAGCGAAAGACGAGGCCCGCCTCAGCGCCTTGCGCATGATGAAAGCGGCGTTGAAAAAACACGAGGTCGACTCCATGAAGCCCCTCACCGATTCCGGCGAGATGCAGGTGATGAACACGCTCATAAAGCAGCGGCGGGAATCCGCGGACATGTTCCGCAAGGGAGGCCGCGAAGACTCTGCGGCCAAAGAAGAGGCAGAAATCGCTCTGATCGAAAGCTATCTGCCGGCCGCCACGACCCCTGCCGAGCTCGAGGCTGCCGTTTCAGCCGCGATCAGTGAAACGGGCGCAACGTCCTCGAAGCAGATGGGTGCTGTAATGAAAGCCGCACAAGGTCGTCTTTCAGGCAAGCGAGTCGACGGTAAAGTACTGAGCGAGCTCGTGAAGCAAAAGCTCCCGTAAACGGCGAGGTACTTTGCCAATGAGTTCTCATTCACGCCCATGAGCACGACAACGCAGACTTTCAGACCTTTCGTCCCCGAGCACATGCAAATGCGCGAACTGACCTTGCGCGCGATGTTGCTGGGCCTGACCATGACGGTTGTTTTGGGCGCGGCGAACGCTTATCTAGGGCTGAAAGCCGGGATGACGGTCGCAGCCACCTATCCCGCGGCAGTCATCAGTATGGCGGTCCTCAGAACCTGGAAGGGATCGCTGCTCGAAGAGAACATTGCTCGAACCAGCGGATCGATTGGGGAGGGAGTTGCCTCCGGCGCCATCTTCACGATACCTGCGTTCCTGATCGTCGGTGCGTGGCCCTCGTTCAGCTTTCGCGACGCGTATTGGAAAACAACGGCGCTCATCCTGGTCGGAAGCGTTCTCGGGGTTCTTTTCATCTCGCTTGTGCGCCGCATCATGGTCGAAGACCGGGAGCTTCCGTTCCCCGAATCGGTCGCCGCATCGGAGATTCACAAAGCCGGCCAACGAGGTGCACAGGCGGCGAAGTATCTTTTCTGGAACATCGGGCTCGGCGGACTGGTTTACATGCTCGGCCGCTTCGGTCTATTCGCCGCCGATAAGGATCTGATCATTCCCGTCGGACAACTTGGATCGAGTCGTGTCCGGCTTGGGGGAGCGGGCACCACAAGCGTGCTCAATGCGGGAGGCACTACCACTTTCGGCGCACCTAGCGTCAGTCCCGCATTTCTCGGGGTCGGCTACATCATCGGCCCGCGTCTATCCGCCCTGCTGTTCTCGGGCGGTGTCATTGCATTCGGCTTTATGCTGCCGCTGCTGGTCTACTTCCTTGGTCCCCAGCTCTATTCCTTCGTTCCGGCCGGAACAGCGGTCCATTCGTGGCCGGACCTCTCGACCGCCGTCTGGAAGTACATCGTCCGGCCGATCGCGGTGGGGGGAATGTTGGTGGGCGCGGCGTACACTCTGTTTCGAATGCGAACCAATCTGGCGGCGGGTTTGAGCCGCGCTACGCGCGATCTGAAGCAAACGGCCGAACAGACTACAACCATCGCACGGACGGAGCGCTATATGAGTTTCAGAGTCGTATTTGCGCTCATCGCAGTTGTATTCGCGGCGATGATCGGCCTCTATATCCATCTCTCGGGGTTAGTGATTGCGGGCATCGTGGCTGCAGTCGTTATGCTCATTCTCGGGTTCTTCTTCGCCACCGTTTCAGGCAGCCTGTGCGGAATCATCGGGTCATCGAATAATCCAGTATCCGGACTGACTCTCTCCACCCTCATCGTTGCGGCGCTGCTCATGGTGGCTCTCGGCGTCGGCGGAACCGGCGGAGTCGCGGCCGTGCTCGGCGTTTCCGCTGTCGTATGCGTCTCTTCGGCTGTCGCGGGCGAACTGCTGCAAGATTTCAAAGTCGGTTACATCCTGGGCGGAACGCCGCGCAGCATCCAGATCGTCGAGCTGATTGCGGTACTGGTTGCGAGCCTCATCATGTATTTCCCGCTGGTGCTGCTACATGAAGGAAACATCAAAGCGGGCGGAACCGGCTTCGGCGATCCTCAGCTTCCGGCACCTCAGGCCGGCCTCATGGCGCTGCTCGCGCAAGGCATTGTGGGCGGCGATATGGCATGGCCGCTGGTCCTCGTGGGCGTGCTTTTCGGTGTTTCGATGATCATGATGGGCATTAAAAGCCCCATGATCGTGTCGGTGGGTATGTATCTTCCCGTCGGAACTACATTTGCGATCTTTGTCGGAGGTTTGCTGCGGTGGGTCGGCGATCGCATCGCCGAGCGCCGCGGCTACAACGAAGCGCAGAAAGCCCGAGTCGAAAACACCGGGGTTTTAATCGGTTCCGGCCTCATTGCAGGAGAGGCGATTTTGGGCCTTCTCTGGGCAGGTCTGCAGTTTGCCCCGCAGCGAATTCGGGAGCATGTTCAAATTTTTGATCATCCGTCTTACTTATTGGGCCTGGTTGTGCTTGCGCTGCTCGCGGTTGTCATGATCAGGACGCCTTTGAGCAACGCGGGCAGTCCTGACGAGCCCGCGCCTCCCGTGGCGATGACGTGAGCGCTTAAAAACCTTTGATGCTGTTGAAAAACTCTTTTGGTTAAGGGGCCAGGCAGCCCGTTTCGTTTTCGTCGGAGTGCCGTTTGGGAGCATGACCTTTTCAGGCCATCCCTACAACTGGACGTTTTGGTTGGTTCAGAAACCTTATCAGCCGCTTTACGTTCTGGGCCGGTGCCGCCAATGTGAATTGCTCTTTCGCGTTTCGCAGACCACGGAGCCGGACCTTGCGGAGCCGGACTTGATTGCGCAGTTCCGAGAACAACGCCTCAATCTTGTTTCGAGCGCGGCGCGCTGTCGCAAATTCTTTTGTTCGGCTGAGCTTTCGAACCTGTTCGCGCACATTCTCATACCAGTTGACTCTCAGCGTGCGGCGAGTCGACGAAGGAGTGCACACAGGCTTGTGTGCGTTGCTGTGACGCCCGCGATCATGCAGCTTTGGCTATCGATCAGATAGTTGCCGTAATAAGCAAACTCGGAAGCTCCGCGTTTGCTCGACAGGGCTGCTTCCGGATCGGTCGTCGAAATCTTCATGGGTGGCGAGTTCCGATAGGTACGGCGCAGTTCAGGTTCACCCTCCCTTTCGGAGGCAAAAGGCTCAGAAGTGTGCTCCGGCTCCGCAACCACGTTCTCACGCTCGACTTGCTCGACGTATTCGCGCACAGTGCGATTGACTTTGGCTACCTCCGGGAGTTGTTCACGAGTGATCGTCCGGTCCGGACTCGCATCAGCGCGAATCTGCGTGCTGTCCACGACAGATCGACACCTCTTAGCAGCCCGACATTCAT
Organism: Acidobacteriaceae bacterium; assembly: GCA_019246575.1. The sequence continues at coordinate 29 of JAFAQG010000240.1, read as the reverse complement.
GCACTGCTGGACAACTCGCTCGAAGAACT
>JAFAQG010000014.1 GCA_019246575.1 Acidobacteriaceae bacterium | reverse complement strand
AGCGCCTGACGTTTTCCGAGCGGACGGCTGTCCTGCTGATTTGGTCCGGAGTCGGACACGGCAGGAAGCGCGAGCTGCTGGACGACATTGTCTTTCGGTCGCGGGCGGGCGGATTTGGTTGCCGCCTTCCTTTTCGGTTTCGGGTTGCGACTCTTCGTCTTTTGCTTCGGGTGAGACGCGAACTCGCCGGCCCTCGATTGCAACTTACGCAGAGAGTCTTCGATTCGCGCGTTCCGCAGGCGAAGCGAGACGATCTCCCGTTCGAGCAGATCGAGCATGTCGAGAAGGCTCAAGTTGCGGTCCCTTCTTATGAGCTTATACGCCCTGAATTGGCAACGACATGGACCGGGCGAGTTCAGCAGGGCAGACGGGTACGGCGCGATGGCTAGCTCACCATTGATGCCTTTTTAACGTGCCGTCCGGATTCATTTTGAAGAACCTGACCAGGCGCCCCGAGCGGCGGGCGGGCATGCCAATAAATCTTGCTTCCCTTAGAGTTCGGACAAATTCCACTTTTGAAAAGGCGTTTTTTGCGCTGATGTCGACGCGATATCGGTAGCCGTAATCCAGTGCAAGAAGATTTAGCCGGGCTTCGGAGGCGATTTGCTGCTGGACGAGCCTCTCCGGAGCGCGCGCGCGAGTTCCGTAGGTCAGGATCAGTCCCATAACAGACGATCGCCTTTCGGCGACGGCGGCAAATGCCTCGGGGAAACCCTAAGGCAATTCCTACCGAGTATTATAGACAGAAACACAGGACGATTGCTTCGAATCTATAAAAAATACCCACATTGTGGAGGCAGTTCGGATCCATGACGTACATCTTACCGCGTCATTCCTGGGCAATCGCTGAACCTAACGGCCGCGTTTCTGGGTAAATTTCAAACGAGACTAGAGAAATGCAACGTCAATGTACTTTTTCACGTTTCACGGGTTCTTTTGAATCAGAATGATTTTGGCACCGGCCCGACGCTTTCCGGTTTTTAGACCTGGTAGCTTTTACAGTAAAGATTCCCTCACTGAAGTCGTTCCAAGTCGCACCGGACCGGATATACTGCCCGTATCCTGCAAGCGATCTCGGCATGTGTACCGGTTCGTGCAGGCCGGGCGAAATGGATGGTAGCGGCGGATCCAGAGGCGGGTTCGGGACCGTTGCTCCAAGTTCGCGATCTTACCGTCCGGTTCCGGTTGTCGCCAACACCCGCGGTTGACGGGGTCGCGTTGGATGTTCGTCGCGGTGAAACAATCGGCATTCTCGGCCCATCGGGATGCGGAAAGACAACATTGGCCCGAAGTTTGATTCGGCTGCTTCCGCCCGATGCGCAGATCGCGAGTGGTTCGATCCGCTTTCAAGGGAAAGAGCTTCTCCGCTGCACCGATCGGGAGCTGCGGGCGGTTCGCGGGGCGCAGATCTCGATTATTTTTCAGGAACCTGAACTCGCGCTCAATCCGGTAATTTCTGCCGGTAAGCAGATCGAGGAGGTTCTCCGGGCGCATACAGCAGAAACTGCAAAACGACGACGCGACCGCGCGCAAGCTGCGCTGGCAGATGTCGGGCTACCCAATCCGCAGATTTATCACGCCTATGCTCACGAACTGAGCGGCGGACAGAGGCAGCGAGTGTCGATTGCCCAGGCCCTGTGTTGCCGGCCTGCGCTGCTGGTTGCCGACGAGCCTACGAGCGCCCTCGACGCGGTGCTGCAAGCGGAGTTCCTCGATTTGCTGAAAGAGTTACGACGACGCCTCGAATTGGCAGTTATCTTCATAACGCATAACCCAGCGCTTCTGGTGGAATTCGCGCACCGTGTAATCGTAATGAACAATGGCCGGATCGTCGAGACCGGCCGACTCGAGCAGATCTACACGAATCCGCAAAGTTCGTGTACGAAGGAGCTGTTGCGTTCCGTACCCCAGGCGCCGTTGTGTTTGGTGTATGCGAAATGAAGCGGCCTTTCCGGACGGCGCACCTGCAATTGAGGCAAGACATCTAAGGAAGTCTTACGTAAGACGCGGGCAATGGCTCTCAGGCAAACGCCCTGTGATGGCTCTCGACGGCGTCAGCTTGAAGGTAT
>JAFAQG010001039.1 GCA_019246575.1 Acidobacteriaceae bacterium | reverse complement strand
CGTCGCGCGGCCTATCCCGCGCCTGGGGAACTGCCCAGACGAGCGCCCGGATCAGAGCGTCGTCCTGCGTGCCAGCTAACACAAAGAAGGAGGAGGGCCGTTGAATGCCGAAATCCGACAGCTTGATAATCGTGTCTCCATCCACCTGCAGGCTCTCCTGTCGACCTGGGGTCAACACGACGTTCACTTTGATCACACGGCTCACACCCAGAATCTTTAGTTCGCCTTCGACCACAAAACCACGCAGCGGTTTCAGCTCAATGCGGCGAGAGACAAACTGGATTGTCGGATGCGCGCTCGACTGCAGAGCGCGATCGCGAACGTACCTCGTGACGGACGCCTGTTTCCGTTTGTTCAACCATTGGTCACGGCATACAGCGCTGGCCGATTCTATCGTCAGGCTTACCTTCGAAGCCTCCGGTCGCTCCGCCGAATAGCAGAGGTTTCCGACAAATTTCTCGAAGAAAATATGATGTTTTCTGCGTCGCAGAAGCCCGGTCTTCAGAATCTCAATTACCAGGGTGGAGTCGTTTGTGGGCGATATCGTATACAACGCTTCACTCGTGGGCATCGGAGCCTGCGTGAAGAGACGCACTTACCCTGCCATTAGTTCGGCTGAATATTGTGCAACTTTCTGCTGAAGCGTCCGGCACACACTGTTCATTTCCGGGAACGAGCTTTTTTAGTTTCGAAATTGCGCCGCGCTATTTGGTCAACACTTCTTCGATAAACGCAAGGGCACGAGGATCTTTGGATTGACCCAGCCAGAAGAACGCCTGTTTGCGGACCTCCGGATTCCGTTGGCTTCGGGCTACTTCAATCAGCTTGGGAACGGCTTCTCCGGAGGGGAGCTGCGAGAGCGCAAAAACCGCACGTTTTTTTACTTCAGTATTCGGATCGTTTTCGATCGCGCCGGTGATTGTGGAAGCAGCCCTCTGGCCGGCCTTATGCGTGAGCCAAAAGAGCGCTTGTTCACGCGCGTGAGGCGCGGGATCCGTCTTGGCGGTCGCGATCAACGCGTCCAGTGCGGATGGGTCCGCGTGCTCGGAAATTGCAAAGATAGCGCCATCGGCAACGCGCTGGCTTGGGGCCGCCGTAATCAGGCCGCGGAGATAAGAGATACTCGCCGCGGCAGGGACACCGGTAAGCCATACGAATGGAAGACCGCCGGCGTCGAGCGGACACGATAGAGAGTAGGCCCTGACCTTACCGACCGCGTTGTTTTCCACTCGGAACAAAACCGCCAGCATATCGGAACCCTCGAGTTGGATGGGACCGCTTACCGCGGATACTGCGCCTGGCGCAGAAAAAGGCCGGTTCTCCAACGAGCAATTCCCAGGCATGCCGTTATTCCAGCAACAGTTTTGGTTATCGTGAACAGTGCTCTTAATCGCATATCCGAACCAAGTGGGAGCTGTCGATCGAATCTGCGAATCCAAGTTGCCGGAGTACGCGCGCGTTTCAAAGCGGGCATTCGAGACGCTTGGCGGACCAGTTTGCGCGAGGACGGCGCTTGCAGCAAGAAGCACTACAACCGCTTTCACCTGAGCACCTCCATCATGTAGTCGGTGACTTCCTTGGACTGAATCAGCGCCATCTTCTTGACGATCTGCTGCTTCATCTCGGGGTCCTTCTCGTTGCGAGCGAGGTCGACCATAGCCTTGCCATTCTGTTGCAGGAAAAGTGAATTCAGAACGGCGCTTCGAACGTCCCGATTCTGATCTGTCCGGTAAATGGATACGAGAACATCTCCGTTATCACGGCGGCCCATCAACCCGAGCGATTTGATTGCGGCAATGCGCAGTCTCGGATTCTTTTCGGTACGAGCAATCTCTGCCAGGCGGGTTGAATTGCCACCCATGAACATCGACTTCAAGATCATCTCTTTGTTGTCGACGGATGTCTCGCTTTGATATAGCTGCCAGAGTTCGTCTTGCCCGCCCGTCATAGCGAGCTGCTTGATTGCCGCCTCACGCAGCTCCGGATTCTGTTCCGTTTTCGCTGCATTCAATAGAAAATCGCGTGAGCCCGACTGCATAAAGCTCTTCAGAATTTCACGTTTGACCCTGACGTCGGATGTCGATTTGTACAGTGATGCCAATTCTGCGCGCGTTTCCGCATTTCCCATCAGACCCATGTATCGGATTGCTTTTGACTGCAGTTCAATATCGGACGAGTTGCGGGCGAGATCTGCCAAGGTCTTGCGGCCTTCGGGCGACGAGTTCTGTGACAGGACAAAAAGGGCGCGTTCTTTCAGTTTGGGGGAGTTATTTTCCCGGAGCAGCTTCTGCAGAATGGGCAGCGCTTGACTCGGATCGCTTTGCATCAGACTGTTTAGTGCAATGAGCTTCAGATCTTCGTCCGGCTGTGCATTCGGGTTTACTGGAGAGCCGGCCTGCGAGCGCACCTCCAACTCGAGCGCCTGGGCATCTTTCAGCCAGCGGCTGGATGGGAAGCCGGCCCGCAAATCCGAGATCGTGTTGAGAGCTTCTTCCCGGCGGCCTGCTCGATTCTGGGCGTACGCCTTCCAATAGAGCGCGGCATCGGCGTTGGAGCCTTTGCGAAGGGCCACGTCGCTGAAGGTCGCGATGGCGCCGTCCCATTGCCGCGCATCTAAAGCGCTCAAGCCCTTCTCGTACTCCGAATCGCCGCGGGTCGACTGACCGCCCAGGAAATTCGAGCGCCACGGCGCGGAACTTTGGGCAAAGGCCGATACGGCTAAAAAGAAAAAGACAAAAGAATTGCGAATCATAGTTTACGTCCTGTTTCGCGAGTGTCTGCCGAACTAATGCGGACCTTGAACAACAGACCCTCGCTTTCTATCCGTCGCTGCAATGCAGCTAAATCCGCCGCGCTCATCTCGGACGGGCCATTGGCAATGTTGAGAAGAATCCGCTCCAATTCGTCGAGCAGGGCTGCGTGCGCGGAGTCTCCGGCGTGCAACGCTGTCTGCCTAAGGAGTCGATTCTCGTCAAGTAGATCCCTTGCTCGATCTCGCTCATCCCGAAAGCTGACCTCGCCCGGAGTTGCGTTTAGCAATTGGGCCAGGATAATTTGAGATCGCTCAAAGTGATCGCTCATCGCCATGAGCAGAATTCGTTCACGAGCATCGGCAAGCGTTTTACTCTGCCGGTGCTCCTGAGTCATCATTCCCGCAACAAACACCGCCACGCACAGAGCCACGGTGATGGGAACCAAGGTCCATATCTGAAACCAGCGACGTTCGCCTTTTTGGCGAAGACGCGGCTGCAAGCGCGCCCACACCTCGCGCCCGTAAGCATCCGAACGTGGCGGAACGGGGTAGCTTTTTACGGCATTCAGTACCTCCTGAAGCCGGTCAAAATCCGCGCGGCACGCCGCGCAGTCCTCGAGATGCCCGCGTGCCGTTGCATCCAGATCGCCGTAGTAGGCGTCCGTCAGTTGGTCACTGCTCAGATGGGTCATCGGGCAACTCCCCAGGCCGGCTCCAGCGCGCGCCGGAGTTTCTGAACAGCTCGAAAAACACTGTGCTTCGCGGCGTTGGTCTGAACGCCCAACGTGCGCGCGATTTCGTCTATGTTGCAGCCCTCGAAGTGACGCAGGACAAACGCGACGCGCTCAGCTTCCGTGAGGCTTTTCAGAGCAGGCTCGAGCAGACCTGAAATCTGCCCGCTCTGCATGAGCCGTTCCGGTGAAGGATCGTGTGCCGCCACCTGGTCGAGCCAATGGCCGCCGCTGTCCTCGTCGGTAGCGGGAGCTAACTGCTCTTTTCTCGCCTTTCGGCTGCGCAGCAGATCCAGCGCACAATTCGCACAAATTCGATACAGCCAGGTCGAGAAGGCGGCCCGCCCGTCGAAACGGTGTAGCTGCTTATGTACCCGAAGGAAGGTTTCCTGTACCACGTCCTCGGCGTCCTGCTCATTTCCGGTCATGCGAAAAGCAAGACGGAATGCGGACTGGCTGTGCCGCTCGACCAAGACACGAAAGGCGTGCTGATTCCCTTTTCGTGCCTCTTCGGCGGCAGCCAGGTCGGTCCATTCCATCCGGCTGGTCTTTAGACTGACGAGGCTGGCAGCGGTTAGCTTAAAGAAAACCGGGTGTTTATTTTTCCGGTCACTGGTGAACGAGCGCGGGGCGCACGCCGATACTACGCAGGCAATGATCTACCCAGAGTTTCGTCAACTTTTCCTGTGTACCGTTTTGCGACAATCGGGAGCGCAGGCTGCCGAACTCCACGTGATCCAGCGGCTGATCCTGGTTGAAGCAGGAAAAGACGACGGTTTCTTTTCCCGTAACGGGATCTTTATGCATTTGAAGGCATTGCGCGCAGATCTCCTTCATCATGCACTGCATCGGCGAATTGATGCTGCCGATTGCGTGGTGATCCGGCTTGAGATAGGGGCGAAGAACGGTGTGTCGCGCCTGCTGAACGGCCCGCATCATGCCGTCGGAGCCGATCACGATCAGGCGGTCGACGGAGTTGAGCGAGATTTCGGGTTCGCCGAGATCGCCACGGCCATAGGCCTCCATTGCCTCGACGATATTGCCGACAAAGGCGCTATCTTGCACCCGTCCGGGAGTAAATCCCGGCGCCTCATCGCAGACCCAAATGACCACGTCTGCAGCCTTCTCGATCTCTTCGACTTTGTACCGATCGACAATCTTCTTGTAGCCGGCGAAATAGACCACGCGCGAGCCCGCGGCGCGGAGTTGTTGACCGATAGAGAACAGAACCGCGTTGCCTAAACCGCCGCCGGCGAGCAATACCGTCTCCTGCGCAGGGGTTTCTGTCGGGGTGCCTGTCGGACCCATCAGAATGACGGGGTCTCCCGGTTTCAATAGCGCGCAAAGATCGGACGATCCGCCCATTTCCAACACGATCGTGGAGAGCAGACCCTTGTCTACGTCCACAGAAGCCCCAGTCAGGGCCAGTCCTTCCATTGCTAAAGCAGTGGAATCGGTGTGAGTAGCCAGAGCCTCATAGTTCTGGAGCCGGTAAAACTGTCCCGGCTTGAACGCTCGTGCGGCGATCGGGGCTCGGACGACGATTTCGACGATTGTCGGAGTCAGCCGAATTACGTCCTGGACGACGGCGCGCAATTCACTGTCGAGCCGGTCGATGAGCGCTTTTCCATCCGGCTGATTCGGAGTCAGCCGGGACAGAATGCGGGAGATCACGGGATAGCCGCGCTTTGCGCTGCCCATGGCCTTGACGACATTGCCAGAAAAAGAGGGATGCAGGTCACCGAAGAAGCTGATGGCACGACCATCCGGATGCAGCGAGACCAGAACGTTGGTCTCGGCGGGCTTCGCTATCCGTTCGGGTCTGACTGGGTGGCCGTCCTCGTCGAACGCCTGGAAATAGCGGCCATCCAACTTAAAATTGTGCTCATCCTCGCGCGCAAGAACGGTGTTCGGCTGGGTTCCGGCGGCGACCAAGATGGTCTTTGCCGGCAATACAATCTGTTCGCCGGTTCCTACGAGTGTTCCCGTCGTGTCGTCTAAGCGCTGCTTTTCGAGTCGAAGCGCCTTGGCGGCGGCGTAGCTGTCGACCTCCACTTCGCGTGGTGTTAAACATTCTGCGAAGCGCACTCCTTCTTCCAGAGCCTTATGCACTTCCTCGTGGTTGAGGGTGTAGCTGGGCGCGTCGATCAATCGACGGCGATAGGCGATCGTAACGCCGCCCCACTCATTCAGGAGATCAAGGAATCGGGGCTCCCGGCCGTTCTGGAACGCCCGTTCGCGCTCCGCGCGGATGGCCTTGCCATGCGACAAAAACTCGCGCGCGATCCCGCGTTCTTCGGGCGTCCATTGGGATTGGATTTCAGGCTCTCCGAGCTCTGCGGCGAGCAGTTCGTATCGCTTCAGAAACTTTTCTACCTGGACGACATAGTAGGCAAGAGACTCGGTCGCGGTGTCTATAGCGGTGAGTCCGCCGCCCACGACAACGATGGGCATACGAATCTGCAGATTGGCCAGGGATTCATATTTGGCCGCGCCAGTCAGCTGCAGCGCCATCAAGAAATCGGAGGCTTGGCGAACACCTCGCACGAGCCCGTTCTCCATCGGGATGACTGTGGGCCTGCCCGCTCCCGCGCAGAGCGCTATGTGATCGAATCCCATATCGAAGGCGCTGTCGACAGTTAACGTGCCGCCGAACCGCACGCCGCCGTACATGGAGAAACTCGTTCGCCGCTCGAGCAACAGGCGAATCACCTTCAAAAAGTTCTTGTTCCAGCGAACCGTAATTCCGTACTCGGCCACGCCGCCAAACCCAGCCATGACGCGTTCGTCCAGCCGTTCGTAGATCTCGGTAATGTCGCGCAAGGGGCGGAAGGGCACGCGTTTCCCGTACGGATCCACTCCGGAGATGTCTTGCGGCAGGGGCTCGATCTTCAACCCGTCCACCGCGACCACGGTATGGCCGTCGTTCATCAGGTGATGAGCCAAGGTGAAGCCAGCCGGGCCAAGGCCGACGATGAGAATCTTGAACCCGCTCGCCGGCCGCGGATACGGACGTGAAAGATTCAGCGGATTCCAGCGCGTGAGCAGTGAGTAAATCTCAAAGCCCCAGGGAAGCTCCAGAACGTCCTTGAGCGTGCGCGTTTCGACCTGGGGAATGTCGACGGGATCCTGCTTCTGGAAGATGCAGGACTTCATGCAGTCATTGCAGATGCGATGACCGGTCGCGGCGGTCATCGGGTTGTCGATGGCGACTGCGGCTAGCGCGGCGATTGGATTTCCATTGCCTTTGAGCGCATTCATCTCGGAGATCTTTTCGTCCAGCGGGCAACCCGCCAGAGGCACGCCGAACACGCTCGATTTAAAGGCCCCGTTCTTCTCTTTCAAGCCTGTGGAGCAGCTGTCTTTTCCTTGGTTGTGACACTTGATGCAGTAGTGTGCCTGATCCAATGCGCCGGTAAGATCTGTGCCCGTGTCGGTTAGTTGAAATCCTTCGCGGTGCCGCAGGTGACCATTGCTGAGCTGCAGTTGTACCAGCGTGTCGGTCACCCTGGATTCGACGGGCACCAGGTGATAGAAATCCAGCTTGTGCGGAGTCCGAAAGAGAACGCCGCCTCGGTGCCTGGCTTTCCCCTCTTCTGAAAGAGTGGCCCACGCGGCATACTGTGCGGCGAGTTGCAAAGGCTGCGCATTTTCCGCCTCCGCGCTGAGCCAGTGTGCCACGTGGCGGGCGAAGCTCATTTCCGTTAGGGGCTCATGAATAAGAGCCTCGAGTTCAGTCCCGACGACAACGCCGTCGATCGCACTTGCTTTCTCGGCGGTGTAGCCGGTCAACGCTTTCCGTTGTACAAATCGCCTCTTTACTGAATAGAGGGGGGCCAGTTCGGAGTGGCGCTCGCGTAACGTGTGGAGATCCGCTTCGATGCCGAAGAGCTCGGCTACGAAATCTTCCAAATAGGGACCGACTTCGATGATTAATTCCGATTGTTGCTTCGCAGTGAGCGCAGCCGGGTTTGCGCGCGCCGATCTCAGCCGGTCGTACAGCGGTTCGGCGGCAGTGCGCAGCTGTTCCAGGAAGATGGCATCCAGGCGAACAAGCGATTCATGTTCGTAGAGATCTTCGAATTCGAGATCGTAGGGCAACAAAAGTCCCGACCCATTACCGTTTAAAGTAGTCTTGTTCACAGCAAATAACTAATAAGGTGTTGAGAAGAAGCCTGGTATGGTTACTAGACCCGCCACTTCTGTGTTAGCGGCGAAAAGTTGAGATCGCCCGGTAATGTTATTTTCGCAAACCGAAACTTGTTTCGGGAGCCGCAGGATCGCAATCCGGCTTTCATGACTCAGGGATTCGCTCCCTTGCGGTCGCGGCTCGGTCCCAGCCTCTCGATCCCAACCTTCCCTGTGCTGTCCACATTCGCCAAATTTTTGCGCGCTGACACCACCTTTTGCGGTTGCGAATCGATGCGCGTTTGGAGCGTCGAAGGCGCGACGGGGAAGGCACCCGATGATTTTCCGAAGGCGATTTCGCTCAGGATGATCACGCGTGCCGGAGTCCGATCGAACAAAAGCAGAATCGAGCGCAGGTGATCGGCTCGGAAGCGCTTGTCTTGCTCACCGAAGGTGCTGAGCGGAAGCTCAATTGTCTGAAAGATCGGTTCAGAGGCCTTTTTATAGTTCATCGAGTCGAGAAGGCTTAGTTTTGTGAAGCGCACCTCTATTGGAGGCAGCAGAGGTGAGAATCGACTCAGCGGTAATCGGACGTTTACGCCTTCGTCTGTTGCCAACTCGACGGTGAAATCCGTGAGCTCCGGTTTTCCCTTCGCTTTCTTGCTGTCAGCGTTGTCTTCATGCGCCGCATTTTCGAGGAGCGGCGCCTCTTCGTCGCTCACCGCCGTGGAGAGCACGAGTGAGGACCGGCTGCTTAATCGCCACTGGTTACCGGGTGGAAGCTCGATAGAGTAGCTGGGCACCACGGTCGGGGTTTTCGATTGCTTGCCGTGCCGGTTCCAGCCCAAAAACACGCCATTATAGTCGCGGTCGCCGCGTCGGAAAGGGATGCGGCCCTCGTGCCAAACACTGAGCCCATGTCCTTCCAAGTGCCCGCCGGGCATGGTGGTTGTGGTCAGGTCTGAATCCTCATTGAAATTCGCAACCGTGATGTGGCTGCTGTCCAAATAACGATTGATGTAAAGAGTTCGCGGCAGCCAGTCGTGAGCTCTTCTGTAATCCTGAAACAGCGGAACGTATTCCCGGCGATTCTTGAGTGTCGCTTCGAGGAAAGCAGTTATGTAGATCTCGGCGATTCGGCGCTGTTCAGCGGCCGGCAACAAAGGCCGTAAATTCAGCAGCCAATTCGCGGGAGCCCCCGTGTCGGTTCGGCCCCACACCGTATTGAACTGCCCGTGATTTGCGCGGTAGACGTACAACTCCGCTTTGAAGAAATCACCGTTGGCGCTAAAGTTCACGTGCTCCCATTGCCGGCTGCCTGCAAAGGAAGACACGTCCGCGTCGTTCGCTCCCTGGATTGTGAAATAGTTTACGTCGTGAATGATCCGCCACTGACCCGCCGGTTTGTACTGTCCATCAGCGGGCGCAATAGCGACCACGGATTTGATCGGGAAGTGGTAGTCAAAGCGGATGGCGGCATCGTCGGGGCAGTATTGGAGCCCGTTAAACAGAAATGCCGTGGCCGCAGCTTCGCCGCCTCGCGAGTGTCCCATGAGCGCCACG